>CAZIQW010000149.1:0-4078 GCA_964541585.1 uncultured Dehalococcoidales bacterium
TATACTTTGAAAGTAATTAATACTCCCGGTCATACTCCGGGGCATGTAGCCTATTATGAGCCTGATAAAGGATTCATTATTTCCGGTGACATGCTCCTGCCGACTATCGCTACTAACGCAGCCCTGCACGTCCAGCACAGTCAGGACCCTTTGCAGCAATATTTAAACTCGCTGCTCGCTTTGCGAGAACTGGATATCAAGATGATATTGCCGGGACATGAATACATCTTCTCCAATCACCGGCAAAGAATCGATGAACTGGTCCGGCGCCATCAGTCTAAAGCAGAAGAAATTGAAAAGACCTTTGCGGATGAGCAGCCGAAAACAGCCTATGATGTCTCCAGGATACTCTCGTGGTCGCCCCGGACCAGGTCCGTCAACTGGGAGAAATTGTCCGGATGGGATAAGCGGTTTGCTGTCTTGCAGTCTATTGCACACCTGGAAAAACTGGCATGCGCTGAAAAGCTCATCAGATTCTCGGCGGACGGCAAGATATACTATGAAGCACAAGCCTATAATTAATGACCGTTGCTTCAGGTTACGGTCTGGCTAAGGTGTTGTAATTCTTGCCAGGTCTTTCATTTCTTCAGGCCATCTACTAATCTGACCAGAGCGTCCGGTTTCAGATATAAATTCCAGGTACCTAGACTCTAAACTCGAAACAATATCTAAACTCAAAATACCAATGTCCCGGGCGTTTGAAATTTGGTATTTTGGACATTTAAATTTGTTCGGAATATCGATATTAGAGTTTAGAGTTTATCTCCTCACTTTCATGACTGAATACTGGTTACAGAAAGCAGGAAAGATAATCCCTAATCCATACCCGGTATTTCAAATTTAACGGTGAAGCCGAATCTGAAAATATCTTGCATCGCTATTGTAATTAATGCCATAATAGCAGAGGATTAACCTGGTCTGTCTAATGTTCGGCTAGATTTAAATAGTAGTTTAAATAAGGCTTGTTGCCATCTTGAGGAGACTGCTATACCAGTTAAGACTCCCGGACAGATTCACAAGTGGAATTGCCATAAGCTGGAAAGCTTTTCGGATTTTATAGATTCATATAAACCGAGCACCCGAAAGGCGGATGACTGTTATCTTGAATTGTTCGCCGGGTATGGTATTTATACCTGTAACGGAGTAGATTGTTCTCTGGAAAATACCTCGCTGCGAGTTCTGAAAAGCCGGGCCAGGTTTAAAAACTACACCTTTCTAACCCAGAGCAGTCGGGTAGCTGAAAGTCTTAAACCGCTGGTTGCTCCCTATAACGTTTCCGGCAATATTAAGGTGATATCCGGCAATCCCAACCAGGAAAGAACTCTTTGTCACTTGCTGGATAATGTTCCCCGCTCCGCCTCCAGTTTTGTGCTGATTGATCCCGGAGGCTATCGCCGTTTGAATTGGTCAACCCTGGAGAAGCTAACCGCTCAAAGTAAGAACTGGCAGGGGAAAAAAGCCGAACTGTTGATTATTTTCCCTCTGGAGATGGCGCTCCTGAGAAATTTGATGCGCCCCGAATGTGAGGATTCCATAACCAGTTTTTATGGTAACCGGCAATGGCAGGATATCCGAAGACGGAAGCAGATTAAAAAAATGGAGCCTGCGGATATCAAAAACAGCCTGGTGGAATTATTCAAAAATGGATTGCATAATCTGGGTTACCGGCATGTTGAAGATTTTAAACCGGCCGCGCCCACCCATGACCCGTACTATCATTTGATTTATGCGAGTGACAGCGTGAGCCGTTTGAATAGTATCAAAGAAGCCTGGGGTAAACCCCGGTTTCTACGCTGCGAATTACTTTACCACATTGATAAAACGAGGAGGAACAGGAATAATGACAATCAAAGTCGGCATTAATGGATTTGGGAGAGTTGGAAGATTAACTCTGAGGGCAATTAACCAGTATCATCATGGAGAACTGGAAGTTGCTGCCATTAATGATTTGACGGACACCAAAACGAATGCTCATTTATTAAAATGGGATTCGAGTTATGGTCTTTATCCCGGTGAAATTAAAGCCACTGCCGATTCTATTACCATAGATGGAAAGGAGACCCGGGTTCTTGCCGAGCGCGACCCGGCAAATATCAAATGGCAGGATTTTGGCGTTCAGATAGTAATAGAATCTACCGGGCTTTTTACCGATGCCGGGAAAGCTGCGGCCCACATGAAAGGGGGAGCCCGGAAAGTCCTCATTTCTGCTCCGGCCAAGAATGAAGATATCACAATCGTACTCGGCGTCAATGAAAATAAATACGAGCCGGAAAAGCATCACGTCATTTCTAATGCGTCCTGTACTACCAATTGTCTGGCCCCGGTTGCCCGTGTATTGCAGCAGGACTTCGGCATTGTTAAAGGCCTGATGACTACTATCCATGCCTATACCAACGACCAGAGAATTCTCGACCAGCAGCATAAGGACCTGCGGCGAGCCCGCTCGGCCGGATTGAGCATGATCCCCACTACCACCGGAGCTGCCAGGGCTATTTCGCTGGTCTTACCGGAGTTACAGGGGAAACTGCATGGTTTCGCCATGCGTGTGCCTACCGCAACCGTTTCGGTGGTCGACCTGGTAGCTGAACTGGCCAAAGAAGCCACGGTCGAACAGATTAATTCAGCTATGAAAGCAGCGGCTGAAGGCCCCATGAAGGGCATACTGGTTTACAGCGAAGAGGCACTGGTTAGCGTGGATTTCAAAGGTAATAGTGCCAGTTCTATCTTCGATTCTTTGAGCACTATGGTCATTGGCGGTAATCTGGTCAAGGTTATTTCCTGGTATGATAACGAGTGGGGTTACAGCTGCCGGCTGGCAGACCTGGCTGCTTTCGTAGCCGGTAAAGGTCTCTGACCAGCACTGGAAGCCGCTGACAATTTCAAAATGGGTTAAAGTTGGGCTGGAGAATGATATTTCTCTACCATTCTAACAAAATGGTATACTGAGTGAGAATCCAATTTCTTTCTATGGAAGGGTTTCACAATCTTGGAAAACAGCCCGCTTAAACCTATTTCCAGATCCAGGGTATTTTACGGCTGGTATCTGGTGGCTATCTCATGGATCGTGTCTTTCCTGGTTAGCGCAAGCAGTATCGGCGTATTCTTTAAACCGATGCTGGATGAATTTGGTTGGACCCGGGATACTCTGTCCATGGCCAGCTCTGTAGCCATGCTTGTCTTTGCCGCAATCTATCCCTTTGTGGGAAGGTTAACCGATTATTTTGGAGCCAGGAAAGTCCTCTTCTTTTGTATCAGCTCCCAGGTATTGTCCAGCGCTATCACAGGCCTGGCCTCCAGTTTATGGCACGTATACATCGGCAGATTTCTTCTGGAGATGAAGCCTGTTCACAGTACACAGGTCTTAATTAACCGCTGGTTTGTTAAGAGAAGAGGTCTGGCTTTAGGGGTTTTGTCAACAGGGGTGCCCCTGGGAACACTGATATTGATTCCTTTGTCCCAGTTCCTGATTGATCAGTGGGGCTGGCGGGAGACTTTATTTTTCTGGGCCGGAATCAACGCCTTGATTCTTTTACCGCTGACGGTGTTAATACGTAATAAACCGGGGGACAAAGGTCTTGCCCCGGATGGGATAGCTTCTGACCGCCAGCCGATGCCTTCGTTATCTCCACAGTCACAAAACAGAGAAGCAGTTGTTACCGTCAAAAAAGAGTCCGGGTACAGCCTTTCTGAAGTTGCCAGAAGCAGCGGTTTCTGGCTGCTGTCGTGCACTCATTTAATCTGCGGTGTTGGTTGTGGGCTGTTAATGACTCATACGGTGATATTTGCTACCGATCTGGGTTTTTCACCCCTGATTGGCGCCACTTTTTTGAGTGTCCAGGGAGGTGTCAGCATCATTGGAGTTCTGGCAGCCGGCCAGTTATCAGACCGCATAGCCAGAAAAAAAGTCCTGTCACTGGTACATGTTATCCGCGGCGCTTCTTTTGCTACACTGGTCGCAGCTTATTTTATGGGCAACGGGAGCCTTTTTATACTGTACACGGCAATGGTATTGTTTGGTTTTGGCTGGTTTACCACTGCTCCCCTGGCAGCTGGCCTGGCGGCGGACCTGTTTGGTTAT
>CAZIQW010000149.1:4088-6135 GCA_964541585.1 uncultured Dehalococcoidales bacterium
ACAATACTCGGGATAATACTGGCCTGTCACACGGTCGGCACTGCCATTGGAATATACGCGGGCGGGATTACCTTTCAGCTAACCGGCAGTTATCTACAAATTTTTATTATTGCCGGAACACTTGAATTGCTGGCAGCTTTCTTTGCTTTTATTATAAAGACAAAGCAATGAACTAGACCACGGAACCTGCCTGGTTCTCAGCCGTATCGGCAGTGACGGTTGTTTTGGTTTCGCCTCTACTTCCTGTATCCGATGCAGTCACTACCTTTGTTCAAAGCATTTAATCATTTTGGGCCGGGAAAAAATCGATGCTGCTGTATTTGTTGGAATCAATCTTTACTATATTCCGGAATAAACGCTATAATTAGCGGGGAAATACAATGACACGATGGTTGAAATTCCCTGAATGTTACAATTAATTAAGGAAAGAGAACTATATGTCACCTGCAATAGACGATATAACCCGGCAACGACTGGATAAGCTGGCAGCATTGCGTGCTGCCGGCATCGAACCTTACCCCTATGGCTATCACCGCACTCATACCGCCAGAGAAGCAGTAAACATCGTAGAACAGAATAAAGAATCCCTGCTGACACAAGAATTCAGGGTCAACGTGGCCGGACGCATAATGGCCAGGCGCGGGATGGGTAAAACTTCCTTTATGGACTTGCGAGACGGGACCGGGAAAATTCAACTGTTTTTCCGGGTCAATAACCTGGAAGACAAATATGACCTGGTCAAAGATATTGATATAGGAGATATTCTGGGAGCGGAAGGAAAGCTGTTTTTAACCCGTTCCGGCGAATCTACTCTTGAAGTGGAGGATTTTACTCTGCTGGCGAAGTCGATTCAGCCCCTCCCGGAAAAGTGGCATGGACTGGTAGATGTAGAGAAACGTTATCGCCAGCGCTATCTGGACCTTATCTCCAATCCTGAGGTGAAACAAATCTTTGAAACACGCAGCCGGATTATCTGCAGCATTCGTGAATTTCTCAACAAGAAAGGTTTTCTGGAGGTAGAGACCCCGGTACTTCAACCGGAGGCGGGCGGGGCTACCGCGCGTCCCTTTATCACCCATCATAATGCCCTGGACCGGGACTTCTATTTGCGCATTGCCCTGGAACTGCATCTCAAGAGGCTTATTATCGGCGGTTTTGATAAGGTCTATGAGCTGGGCCGGATTTTTCGGAATGAAGGTATCGATTTCAAGCATAATCCTGAGTTTACTATGCTGGAAACCTATGAGGCCTATGCCGATTATACTGATGTTATGAGAACAGTGGAAGAAATGGTTTCTGCAGTCTGCCAGCAGGTGCTCGGCACCTTGCAAGTGGAATATAACGGACAGATGATTGATTTTACTCCGCCCTGGAAACGCCTGGAGCTGCGTCAGGCGGTTATTCAATATGCCGGGCTGGACTATGACCAGTTTCCGGATACCGAATCACTGAGGGATGAAATGCTGCGGAGAGGAATGCAGTTCGACCCCGGAAAAGAAAGAGGAAAGCTGATAGACGAATTGGTTTCCACCTATGTGGACCCGCAGATGATTCAGCCGGTCATTCTTTATGACTATCCGATTGAGCTTTCACCCCTGGCGAAGAAGAAGCCGGGCACCGATACAGTAGTGGAAAGGTTTGAAGCTTATGCCGGCGGTATGGAAATCGCCAATGCTTTTACCGAATTGAACGACCCCCTTGACCAGCGGCAGCGCTTTATCAAGCAGATGGAAGAGCGGGCTAAAGGTGACGAGGAGGCGCAAAAAATGGACGAGGACTTTGTCCTGGCGATGGAGCACGGCATGCCGCCCACCGGAGGGCTGGGAGTGGGTATCGACCGGCTGGTAATGCTTCTCACCAATCAGCAGTCCATACGCGAAGTAATTCTTTTCCCGGCGCTAAGAGAAAAGGGAGAATAAGTCAAAAAATCAAAAGTGAATAACCAAATTACAAGAGACAATAACCAAAAAATAACCAGGATACAAGATACAATAACCAGGAAATAAGAAATTAAAAATAAGAAATAAAAAAGAGATAATGACCAATA
>CAZIQW010000150.1:0-6129 GCA_964541585.1 uncultured Dehalococcoidales bacterium
CGAGATAATGAGCGGTGACTGGAGTTCAGACGTGTGCTCTTCCGATCTTCAGCTAATTCCGGACCGATTACTTCCACTTTTCCGTCTTCAACCTCGTCCATGCGTTTGGTGGTAACCCATTCCATCATGGGGGTTCTTCCGCCGCCACACTCCAGATAAATGTCCTCACCTCGGACACGCTCACCCTCGAAAGCGGCACCGTAGGCAACTGGGACAGGTACATTGGCGACAGTGACTTTTAGTCCTCTGACTTCGATAGCCTTGGCAACCAGATTATCATGCGGAATATTGGAAACCACATGTTCGTAGGTACAGATACCGGTGGGCAATATTTCCGGAATGGGAGTATCGGCGATAACCGGGAATCCGAAATTAATCGCGCCGGCTGCCGTGGCATACCATTCGTCACTTACAAAGCCCATGGGAAGGGCAAATGCGAAAATGCGATCTTTATTATAAATCAGGATTTTTCGGAACTCGCCCGGCTGAATGCCGCCAAAGGATAAAGCTGCGCGTGTTGCGAATCCCATGGCAAACACGGTTGATGACACATCCGGGCCAAATGATACCAGACGAGTCGGCCATCCTATTTGCACGCCGGCTTCCAGTAACTGTTCGGAGAATTTCTTGCCGTTATAATCAGCTGACATGAATACATACAGGTTTTTCTGCTGGAGCTCCTGGGCTATCCTGGCCGCTATCTCTTTATTCGGAGCGGCGCCCAGTATTGCGGCAAAGCCGGGAGCTGTGCCGTCTACGAACTCTACTCCCCGTTTTCGTAAAATGATATCGTCGGCTGCACCCAGCCAGATATTGCCATCAGATATGTCTTCAGTTTTGGTATAAAAATCAGGTTGCTCAAGATATCGGATAGCTTCAATGAGCTCTTCGGCAAACAGGGTTGCCATACCGGCATCCAGGGCAGGGCCCAGATAGGGCAGGGGATGTACTTCTTTCACCAGAGGTGGAAGAATCTGCTTGCACTTCTTAATAACCGGCTCCATTTCCCCCAGCTTTTCGACCTTGGTTCCCAGCATCCCGTAAATAACCGGTAAATAATAAGCTGTATTTGGAAATCCGACAGGCTCGTTAACGCCAAAGGTATCCATGGCTTTTTGCCACTTAAGCTCTGCCTGGTTAACAATCTTGTGAGCTCCTCTAATCGCCGCCGAGGCTATAACCTTAGACATCTTTTAATCCTCCAAATATCATCTCATTTTTCCCTACATCTCCCGCCTCATCGCCATATCGTAAAGAATCCTTTCTCTGGCCTTATCGATACCCAGAGCTTTACGTTTCTTATCAATATGATCGATTATCAGATGGGCACCCTTTATTGGATCAGGTTCGAAAGCCCACATACCGCCATACATTTGCTCGAAGTCTTTGAAGAGAAAATCTGTCACCTCTTCGCTACCCAGCGTAGGCCAGGTTACTCCGAACACTGTAAATACGCCAGAGCCTACGAAATACTGGCCGATGGATATGGCTTTCTCGCTCATCCATTCCGGTGCTGCACCGGCAACCGGTAAATCACTCAGATCATCTCCCAGACCTCCATCTTTTACCATGGCTGTTGCTGCAATGAGTATGCGGCTGTTGTCGACGCAGGAGCCCATATGGAGAACGGGTGGAATTCCGACGGTCTCACAAACCTCCGCCAGACCTTCGCCGGCATATTTGGAAGCAGCTTCAGGTACCAGAAGCCCGGCTTCAGCACAGGCAATAGCGTTGCAGCCTGTGGTAAGCACCAGCACATCGTTTTTAATAAGCTCCTTGATCATGGCGATATGGGCTTCATTATGCTTTACCCGGGCATTGTTGCAGCCGACAACCCCGGCTACACCTCTGATACGGCCATTGATTATATTGTCATTTAAGGGTCGATAAGAAGCCCGGAACAGTCCGCCGAGTAGATAACTGATTGTCTCATGGCTGAAACCGGCAATCTGATCGCATTGTTCTTTCGGGATTGAAATGTTTCCTTTCCGGTTGGGGAAGTTTTCGATGGCTGTCCTGACTATTTCTTGTGCTGATTTCATAGCATCATGCTCATTGAATTCAATATGGGTAGCCCCGGCGATTCTGGCTTTGGGAGATGTTGTGATAATTTTTGTATGGTAGCATTCGGCCACAGTCTGTATCGACTGCATGATGCACTGTACATCCACAACCATTGCATCAACAACTCCGGTAACTATTGCCAGTTCCTGCTGTAGAAAATTTCCGGCAATAGGCACACCATGTCGCATCAGTATCTCATTGGCAGTGCAGCACATACCGGCCAGGTTTATACCTTCTGCCCCTTTTGCTCTGGCAAGTGAGACCATTTCCGGTTCGCTGGCTGCGGCAACAATCATCTCAGAAAGCAGAGGCTCATGACCGTGAATGATAATGTTTACCTGCTTTTCCTCCAGTACCCCAAGATTTGCTTTGCCCAATATTGGTGCCGGGGTACCAAACAGGATATCCTGAAGCTCTGTGGCAATCATACTGCCACCCCATCCGTCGGCGATGGCTGCCCGGACACCTTGTTTGAGCAAGTTTTTATAGTCCTGGTCGACTCCTATGTGCGTCCGGTGCATTATCTCTACCACTTCTCTATCTATGCCCCGGGGAATGACGCCTTCCCTGTGCCATATTTCCTGACGTTTTAGCGGAGCTTTCTTCAGGATGATAAGCTCGCCCTCTTGCTTGCCGAACTCGGCAAGAGCCTTCTCCCCAATGTCTATAGCTATTTCACTATTGCCACGGTCACCTATCGGAATACCCCAGTCCATGGCTACTTGCAGCAGTTTTTGCTCATCCTTAATTTCATATCCGGGGGCTTTGCCCCTGGCTACTGCCAGAAACAACTCGGCTACACCGCGCCCATGGTCGGAATGGGCAGAAGCGCCGCCGGCTATCATCCGGATGAAGTTGCGGGCGGCAATTGTCTCAGCAGTGGCACCGCATACTCCTCTCCTTTTCAGTTTCTCTTCCGGAGTTTCCTCTTTGCCTTTTGGTAGGGGTACTCTGCAGGGGCCCATGCCGCAATTTTTGCAGCAGCTACCCACCGCACCGATAGGACAGGGCTTCATAGCGTCAGCTCTGTCAAAAACAGTATTAACTTTGTCTTTTTCTGCCTTTTCTATCAAGTCAATACTGGCTTGGTCGATGCTCTTTATTTCTTTTTCTGCCACTTTTCCACCTTCCTATTCAAATGAACTTGAACCAGATACTCTGCTAATTTGCAGTGACAAATAATTCTTCTATCATATCCCTGACTAATTTAATTGCATCCGGATGCCTCATAATTAGAATATCGCCTCCAGCCAGAAGTAAACACATGGCCGACATGGCTTCAAGTAATATTCCCCGCTTTTTAGCATCCCCCAGTTTGGGATTATCTTCCTCGGCAATTTTTACTTCTTTGGTCTTCCAAGTTTCTTTACTAATGTTACAGACCAGCGGCGACTGTAATTTATCATCCGCCTGGGTTAAGCCTGCCATCCGGATTCTCTCCATTACCGAGTAACAATATTCGATACCATAGCCGATGCTGCTGACTGTCGGGTCCATTAACAGCTTGTTGTCCGGAACCCCCAGGTTGCCCAGCAGAATGTTAAGCTGTTTTGCCAGGTTGATATCAATAGGGCTTGAAGACACTACAGTATGACGGTAGCCGATTGCTGCCGCTCCGATCTTCTTAAAGTCTTTTTCTTCTAACGGTCCGAGTATAAGGTCTTTTCCCTGGCAGACCTCTGCCACTGCCCTCAAAACTTCTGTATCTTTCTCAATATTGGCAGTACCCCAGACTATTAACGGAACATCGACGGCATCAGCCACCTTCTTGACCACTGTTGCGGCTTCATCGGCACCGCGGTTCATACCATTGGGATCGGTGCTGATTAACTGCAGGCAAATCATCTCGGCGCCATAATCTTCTATACATTTCTTCGCCCAGGCTACCGGGTCTTCCGTAACCCCGGCGAAAGGTTCCAGTGCTGCCGGAGCCCATTCGTCAGGAGGTGAATCCCAGACCTCCATAGCTATCCGGGGCTGGTTAGGCATCTGCCCCTCAAACAGGTAGAAGGGATAGCACGTTTCGCCGCCTACAATAATGGACTTATCGCCCGAACCCAGCTTGATTTCTCTCACTTTTCCGTTATAGGTCGTCTTGGGTATTTCAATTACCATTTTCACCTTCCTACTTACTAAATTCGAAGCATTAAATCCTGAACTCAAAACAATTACCAGATATCAAAATTCCATTAAGCTAAACATTTCAAACTTTTGAATTTTGGTCATTTGAATTTGTTTAGTGTTTCTTTTATGCCGGCGTTTTGCGCTTTTCGCTGCCAAACCATTCCTGACTGTAAAAATATCGTTGTCCGGTTTCCAGATATTTGAGTATTTCCGGCCTGGAGGAGAATTTATTCCATTTTCCCATGTCTTCTCCCACAGGTTTGCCAGCTTCATAAGTAGCGCCCAGGACCTCTACCTCTTCCCTCCCGGGAGCTTTCTTTTTCTCAATTTCGTTCATCATAATTATCTCCTTTAAATTATGATAGTCCTCTGGCTATTTTGGCGGCTTTTACGGTATTCAGCATTAACATGGTTATTGTCATCGGCCCCACACCGCCGGGCACCGGTGTAATTGCGCTGGCCTTCTCTTTGACTTTTTCAAAGTCTACGTCACCAGCCAGAATTCGCTTCCCCTCGGCTGTCTTGCCGACCTCGTTGACGCCGACATCGATTATTACTACACCGTCTTTAACCATATCCTCGGTGACCGTATTGGGCTTCCCGGCGGCAGCGATAATAATGTCAGCTTTCAGAGTATGGGCTTTAATATCCCTGGTACCGGTGTGGCAGATGGTTACCGTGGCGTTAGCTCCCGGTTTCTTCTGCAGCAGAATATTGGTGATTGGTTTACCTACAATGTTACTCCTGCCGATAACCACAACTTCGGAGCCTTCGATGTTGATGCCGGAACGCACCAGCAGTTGTTGAATGCCATGAGGGGTGCAGGGTATAAAGTCCGGTTCTCCAATCATCAGCTTGCCAAGGCTTACGGGATGAAATCCATCAACATCTTTATTGGGATTGATAGCGTAAAGAACTTTGGCCTCATTGATATGCTTAGGCATGGGTAATTGGACCAGAATACCGTGTATTTTGGGATTATCATTCAGTCGTTGCACCAGGGACAGGACCTGTTCTTCAGTGCTGTTTCCGGGGATATCGTGCCTTTCGGAATAAATTCCTAATTCCTGACAGGCCTTCTCTTTTCCCCCGACATAGACTTTAGAGGCGGGGTCATCACCGACCAGGACTGTAGCTAATCCGGGTATCAGGTCGTATTTAGCCTTGAGTTCGGCAATCTCCTGCTTGATTTCTTCACGAATCTGCCTGGCTATTTCCGTGCCGCTGATAATCTTTGCTGTCATAACACTGCTCCTTTGTTGTCAGTAATTTGCTCACCGGGATTTATTTTTCAGCTGCTTGTATGATTGCTCTGGACATCAACTCTTCTATCGCTTGTACAGATACGCTGTCATCCGGTAAATCCAGTAAAGATTTCTGTAATAAATCATACTGGCATATTAATTCATCCTGCGGGATAACAGCATCCGGCTTGATTTCCAGTTTTTCCAGCTCGTTCATTATCAGTGGGTCGAGTTGGGGAGGGGCCATATTGATGATTATTGATTCATGTTTGACTCTTAGTTTCAGTTCGGTCACCAGTTCCTTAATCCTGGCTATAGTACGAATACCCCTGACTGAATAATTTGAAACGATGATTAGCTCATCGATATCCTGTGTAGTTCCCCGGCTGAGGTGTTCCATACCGGCTTCATTATCCATAACTATGCATTTATAATTATCAGATAATCTTGCAACAAATTTCTTGAGGATAAGATTGGGATAGCAATAACAGCCTTCGCCTTCACCTCTTCCCATTGTCAGGAGATCAAAATCCTTATCTTCAATTAAAATACTGTTCAGCTTGAACTCCAGATAAGCCTCTTTGGTCAAGCCGGAGGGGATATCAATTTTCTCTTTTTGAAATCTATCCAGCATCAGACCGACAGTATCTTTGATTTCAATACCCCCTCCACCGTTGCCGTCCTCGGCACGGCGGTC
>CAZIQW010000151.1:0-1908 GCA_964541585.1 uncultured Dehalococcoidales bacterium
CATTAAATTTGACCAGGCCGGTATCGTCACCCGATTCTTTAAAATGGATACTGCGTCTTTTTATTTCTGCCAGGTTGGAATCATCCTCCCGCCTCTTGCCGGCGATGTAAACCTTCACTCTGCCGGTGCCCCAGTCGTAAAGATGACGGGCTGCCACCAGGCCGTCACCGCCATTATTACCCGGACCTACCAGTACCAGAATATTCTGCTTCGGCAGGTCGCCCAGGATATCCCTGGTTTCCCCGGCTACTGCTTTACCGGCATTCTCCATAAGCATGTTTACTGAAATATCGAATCCGGCACAATCACGCTCGGCCGACTGCATCTGGCTTACAGTTAATATTTTCATTGTTTACCACCTGAAATATGTTATCGTTTGAAGTGTAGCAGCAACCCGAACAGGGGTCAATAGGCTATGGATAATCCAAAGGTCATAGAATAACCTCGGGTGAGTTAGCAATAAGGTAATGTTATAATAATCTGAAATGACTACTTCAAGGTTGAATTTCCTGGTTACCTTCATCGGCTTTCTGGATACTCATCTCCTGATACCGGTTATCGCTCTTTTTGCGGCCGCTCTAGGGTCTGGTGTGGGGACTATCGGACTGGTTATCGGTATCTATTCAATGACCAATACCGTGTCCAATATTGTAGGCGGTCGTCTGGTGGACAGGTTCGGTTATAAAAAACCGCTGATTGGAGGCTTGCTGGGAGATGCCGTTGCCATGTTCGGGTACACGCTCTGCCAGGTCCCCTGGCAGCTTGGATTGGTAAGGGCTTTTCATGGCAGTACCGGGGGGCTGGTAGGACCGGCGACAATGTCAGCAATGGCGAGCCGTACTACTTTCCGGAACCGGGGGAGAATCATGGGAATGTACGGCGCAGCCATAGCCCTGGCTACTCTGATAGGTTATGGTGGCGGGGGGCTTGTTGCTTCCCGGTGGGGTTATGAATTTGTGTTTTATACCGGAGGATTCCTGCTGTTAATCAGTATCATATTAACGGCGTTTATGCCCGGAAACATCAAAGCGGCAGACAGCACTTTTTCCTTCCGGGAAACCTGGCAGAAGATGGTCCATCTGTTAGGCAACAAGGATTTATCGCTCCCTTACTTTACTATTTTTGCCCAGTATTTCTCCTTTGGAGGTGTGGTGACATTATTACCGCTCCGGATGTCTGCTTCAGGTCTGGAAGCTTTCCATGTGGGAATGTCGCTGGCCGCATTTAGCCTGACGTTTTTGTTATTTCAACCGTTTGCCGGGCGCATTTCCGATAAGCGGGGCCGCTTGAAGCCGGTGCTCAGCGGAGCCGGTTTTGCGGCTATCAGCATTATTATCCTGCCGTGGATGTCCTCCTTTGGCCTTATTATCATTTCAATGGCGCTATACGGGACGGGATTTGCTCTGCTTTTTCCCTCGACATCGGCGATAATCGCTGACCGTGTTCCGGCTAAAGAATACGGACAGGCTACAGGCCTCTTTCATTCTTTGATTACTCTCGGTGTTTCGATTGGTGCACCCGTCATGGGATGGCTGGCCGTTGCGCTGGGAACCAACGCCGGTCTGGCTTTAAGCGCTCTCCTGCTGGTAGTATCCCTGGCGCTGGGAATCAAGCGTCTGCCCGGGTTTATCCGGTGAAATGCTGAACCCGAACATATTTCTCGCCAAGATACTTATTCCCCAAACGCAATTTCAGCAGATATTGTTTGCCAATATTGCAGCTTTTCTCCATGATATCCACGATGATATGGTGTCATTGCGAACGTAAAATTATAGTAAGGGCGATTATCTTTTATGTCTTGCAGTGGAATCAAAAAATATAATAAAATGCCGCATAATTTTCCCGGTGGTTTGGAGAAAAACAATAAATTTAAAGACGAGAAAAATACTCCAAATAAAAACAAGAAAC
>CAZIQW010000151.1:1918-6094 GCA_964541585.1 uncultured Dehalococcoidales bacterium
GGGGGATTGTGGTGAGATGGTAAGGTTTTTCAGAGGCGAAAATGAACTTTACAGGATGATTAAAGATGACCATCAGAGAATACAGAAGACGCTGGAACAAATTGAGACTTCTCCCCAAACAGAGAGGACCCACCTGTTCGCAGCGCTGGGACGTGAGGTTATTCCTCATTTGAAAGCAGAGGAAAAAGCTTTCTATCCGGTTCTCAAGGATAATCTGCGGACTCATGAAGGTGCTCTGGTATCATTGGAGGAACATCGCATTGCCGAATCACTGCTGAATGACATGGCACAGGATAAGGAAATGGGCGCAGCCTGGAAAGCGAAATTCTCCGTATTGAGAATGGTGCTGGACCATCATATCAAGTCAGAAGAAAGCCGGGTCTTCGAAGATGCCGAAAAAGCGATACCGGAAGACAACATGAAGACAATGGCAAGGGATTTCCAGGAAGAGAGGACGAAAGTACAGACTGCTGCTGCGTCTTCTGCGTAGACCGGTATTATTGTGTTCCGGCGGGGACAGGCCATTGAACTGGATAAGATTCTTTCCCGGCCCGCCTCTGAGGAGGTGGGTCGTTACTCTTTGGCTGCGATTTTCAGGATTTCTTCCGGTTCAGTAGTGGTCTGTGCAAAGTCGCCTCTAAGGTATTTCAGGGCAATTATCTCCTGATTTATCTCTTCGGGAGTCCTTACACCCAACCTTCTTATTACAGCCAATGGTGGGCACCATCCCTGCATAGCGTGCTGCAAAAGAAAGAAACTGACTATATCTGGAAGTAAGAACCAGTGGGGTTTGTGCTTTACAAAGCCCGTAATGGAGCCGGCCAATATCAATGTCGCAGCATTAGCTTCCAGTATCCTTTCCGTATTCCATTCCCGGTTCAATTCATCAAGTCTCCGGCTTATTTCCGCATGGCTGGCATTCTTGTATTTACGAATATAATCAATAGTTTTTTCCTGAATCTTCTTGTTTATCTTCTTGCCGGTATGCCTTTCAACGCGTTTGGTGGTAGGTGGGACTGCCTCTTTTATCATCATCACTGTCCTCCTGGTGAGCTGTTTCTCCAAAATCCGGTAATCGGTAAGGGATGAGAAATCATCGTGAAGCCCTCCTGATTTAAGAATAACACATTTTCTTTTCAGGACTGTGGAAGCGGTATAAAAACATTGATATCGTAATATAAAAATTGGATTTAAAACGGTTGATTAAGCAGCCAGGAATAGGGTAGAATTAGGGTAATTGTTTTGAGGCTATGAAGAATAAAAATCAGGAAGGTCCAGGTGCCGGTAAACATCTGCCCATCAGAGATACCCGTATTGCTGTTATTCAACATAGAACCCGAATGGACGGCACAAGAACAGGAAGAAGTCTTCAAGGTATTATCGCAACTCGGGAATGCAATCATTTTGCAGGGGCATCCCACTACCCTGGTTCCGGTATACGATGACAACCTGGATGCAGTCCTGGCTTCCTACAATCCTCTGGATTATATCGTCTTCAACTGGTGTGAAGGTCTTCCCGGAGTAAGCCATAGCGAGTGGCTGGTTACAGAGTATCTGGAGATGCGGGATTTTGCCTTCACCGGAGCCGATTCAAAAACGCTGGCGCTGGCCCAGGATAAATGCCGTATGAAACAGCTTCTTGATCGGTCCGGGATTCTCACCCCCGGCTGGGAATTATATGATATGGGTTCGCCTGTGAACTGGGACCGTTTCCCGGCCATTGTCAAACCTGCCAGAGAACACTGCAGCGAAGGGATTGACCGGCAGTCTGTCGTAATGACGGAAGAGGAGCTGAAAAACAGGATTAATTATATCTTTGATAAATACAAGCAGCCGGCACTGGTCGAAGATTTCATTGACGGGCGCGAGCTGCACGTGTCGCTCTGGGGCAATGGTGTTATTGACATGCTCCCGCCGGCTGAAATGGAGTTTTCCTTTTTCCGGGATGTCCGGGACCATATCTGTTCCTATGAGGCAAAATTTGTTCCCGAATCGGTATATTACCAGAATATCCAGACCGTCCTCCCGGCACCGCTTGGTGAAGCTGAGCTTTTTGGCATCGAGCAGATATGCAAAGCGGCCTATTCGGCGGCAGGCTGCCGTGATTATGCCCGCATAGACCTGAGGATGAGAGACGGGATATCCTATGTCCTGGATGTGAATCCCAATGCCGATATCAGTCTGGATGCCAGTACCGCCTCGGCAGCCGAATATATCGGCTACAGTTACGGCGAGTTCGGCAGCCGCCTTATCCGACTGGCTGCCCGGAGACACCCTGTCTGGGGCGACCAGCTCTGAATAGTGCCAATCTGCAACAGGCCGGCTTAACAAAGTGCAATATTATTATAAGCGGTAATTAAAAACCAATCATTGAAAACGGTCAACTGACCCCTGATAACCGGCGGCTTGAAACCATCGCTATTCGCCAATTGCTTAGTCAACCCTCAGCGGTATTTCGGGTAATAGGCTTAAGTAGAAACCGTAGCCAATTTGCGTATAATGACTTAAAAAAACTTCTCGAAATATTTGGCACTCCGGTGAAGGGCTGTTACAATAAGGACTAAATGTGGCAGATGGGAGGTGGAGCATGCTGAATACCCTGTCCGGGCTTGAACAATTGATACAGGAGCACGAGGTAATTCAGGCTAATACCAGGTCAATATTCGAATTAACGGATAACCTGGCAACTCTGAACAGCCTTCAGGAAAATTCTCCAGGGTTCACCGAATACCAGTTCAAATATTTAAGCGATAAGCGGGTCAACCTGAAAAGGGCTCTGGGTTCCCTTAGAGACGGACTTTTCAGTCATTACATTCGGGAAGAGGAGATAATGCAGCCACTGGTAGGCATACCGCTGATGCAGGCAATCAAGAAGGTGCATCAGGATACACTGGAGAAGCTTACGGAGATTGATTGGGTATTGCTTAACATCGGTCCGTTGGGGGTATTATTCAACAGCGATTATCTGAAGCAAAAGATAGACACACTCTGCCAGATATTAAATGTCAGTTGTAACAAAGAAAATACAATTCTGGAATTATTGAAGCAGTAATATTATTGTGCGATCTCAACTGAAATGACCGTTCCCCGACTGGGGCTGGATTTGATTTTTAAACTGGCGCCTATCAGATGTGCCCGCTCCCGCATGCCGACAAGTCCCAGGCCGCTTTTTCCGGGAGCCGGGTGTTTTTTCGTGGAAATGAACCCCTGGCCGTTATCGGCTATCGTAAGTTTGACTTTATGGTTGGTGAACGTAAGATGTACGTATGCCCTGGTAGCCTGGGAGTGCTTGCGGATATTGCTCATGGCTTCTTGAGCGATGCGGAAAAAAACCAGTTCAATTTCATCCGGCAGCCGCCTCTCCGGTCCGGACAGTTCGAAATTCAGGACAAGTTGATTGAATTCTTTAAACTCGCCGACTATTAGTTCCAGGGCGGCAGCCAGGCCGAAGTCTTCCAGCACACTGGGACGCAGTTCGTGGGCGAAACGCCTTATCTCCTGTAATGCTTTCCCGGCTGTGAAGCGCATTTTATTTAAACGCGTCAGGACTTCCGGAGGGATTATTTTCTCACGGTTTAGCAAAGCATCCATTTCCAGGGTCAAAAGGGAGAGATACTGGGCGGTATCGTCATGCAGTTCACGGGAGATACGCTTTCTTTCCTCTTCCTGGGCTTCCAGAAGCCTCTTGGTAAACTCTTCCCTTTCTTCTCGCAGTCTTTTCTGCTCGGTGATATCCGTTATGGTTCGTATTACAGCTACGATTTCACCATGCCGGTTCTGAACCGGCATGGCATTGACATTCAGCCAGAGGATAGAACCGTTATTATTAACATGTCCCATTTCAAAATTCCGGATAGTACACTTCCTTTTCATCGCTCCCATTACTCCGGTCTCCTCAGCCGATAGCGGCCTGCCGTCCGCGTGTACATGGCTCATTCCGGAGCACAGAAAATACTGACCGATTCTTTCCTCAGGGGATTTAAGCCCCAGTATTCGGGCCTCTGCGGCATTGGATTTGATAACCCGCCCGTCCTTTCCGATCAGGGCTATTCCCTCGTCCATGGCATCGAAAATGGTCTGAAGCTGCAATTCATTCTGTTTCAACTGCTCATCAGTCTTTTTCCATTCGAGATCGGAAGAGCGTCGTGTAGGGAAAGAGTGTAGGATAGGGTGTAG
>CAZIQW010000152.1:0-5994 GCA_964541585.1 uncultured Dehalococcoidales bacterium
AAACAAACCCGGCAAATTCCGAAAAAGATTGAACTCACATAACGAAATCAAGGGGGTGATAACAGGCAAAGAAGTGAATCACAAAGACAAAGCAAAATAATACTAAAGGAGTAATTAATGTTTAAAAAATTAAGTTTGAGCATACTGGCTGTTCTGGGCTCGATCATACTGATCGCCGGCCTGGTAGCCGGTTGTGCAGGAGAAGAGGAAAAAACTATCAAAATCCCTTACGTACAGTGGGCTTGTGCGGAAGCGGAATCTCATCTTGCCCAGGTTATCCTGGAAGATATGGGATATAACGTCGAGCTCAGCACGGTACAGGCCGCGGTTATGTGGTCGTCCGTCGCCTCCGGCGACACCGATGTATTTACCACTGCGTGGCTGCCTTACACCCATGCCTCCTACTGGGAGGAATATGGCGACAACGTTGAACGCCTTGGAACCCTCTACGATGAAGCCGTACTGGCTCTGGTTGTGCCCTCTTACGTCACCATCGATTCTATCGCCGAGATGCAAGACCATGCATCTGAATTCCAGAGCCGCATCGTCGGCATCGACCCCGGTGCAGGCATCATGGAAGCTACACGTAATGCCACCATGCCCACCTATGGTCTGGATGACTGGACTCTGGTAGAATCCAGCGACGCGGGCATGATTTCCGAACTCGAAAGATCGATCAACAACGAAGAATGGATCGCTGTAACAGGCTGGGCGCCTCACTGGAAATTCTTCGCCTATGATTTGAAGATACTTGAAGACCCCGAGGAGACCCTGGGTGGTATGGAAGAGATTGTCGTCATCGGACGCAAGGGCTTCGCTGAAGATTTCCCGGATGCCGCCTCCTTCTTCCAGAACTGGAAATTGACAGCCGATCAGCTCGGTGAGGTCATGTACATGATTAATATTGACAATATGGACCCCCTCGTTGCTGCCCGCGCCTGGATTGAAGATAATCCGGATGTTGTCAATTCCTGGACTCAGTAAATTCGATAGGTTAAAGAGAAATCAAAGAGAGAGGGGGTGAATTCCCCCTCTCTCTTTTTAACGTCTGAATATCCTTGCTCAATCCGCTGTCAACCGGAGATTGGTTATTTGAAAGGGTCCCAGCGAATGGTCTGCTTTTCGTAAGCCGGCGGAAATTGGCGCAGAAATTCTTCGTAATAATAGATTTCCTTGAAGGACGCGAAGCGCATTCCGTAGCAGGACCGGGACTGCTCCTTGATGCGCTCGGGGTCTACCACTCTGGCAACTATGCGGTCCATCACATCGTCCATACCCGTTCCCATCGCAAATCGCAGTTTCTCACGGCTGTAAATCCGTTCCGGGAGCATGTCTTTGAAAGCTTCCCTGAGGACATATTTTTCCGTTTGTTTCTCCCCGTAAATCTTCCAATCCATGGGAATTTTTCGACTGAAGGCCAGCAGCTTCTGATCCAGGAAAGGCGTCTCACAGACAACCCCATTCGCCATCCAGCCTCTATCCATTCTTCTCAAAGCGGTATTGTAGGCGATTTCCAGCAGCTTTTTGGCCAGTTCCTCCCTGTGCGCCTCGCTGGTCACCTTGGGGCTCTTGAGCACCATGCGGTACCCGGCGAATAGCTCATCAGCACCCTCACCGACCATCACAATGTTGTTGCCGTATGACTTGACCATTTTGGCGACATAGTAATTGCTGGTGATACCGGAGATGCAGTCTTCGTCGAAGCTTTCGAGATACCATACGGCCTCGGGAATGAAATCAAATATATCTGAATCAGTGATTCTGTAGACGTGCAGTTCTCGTCCCAGGAAATCGGCCATCAGTTTCGCGTTTTCCAGGTCCGGGCCTTCCGCACTATCGATTGTACCGGTAAACAGTTGCAGGTTCGGGTTATACTCCTTGGCAATCGCTGCGATGATGGAGCTGTCAAGTCCACCGCTGAGCGAGATGGCCTGCACCCCTTTGATCCGCTTTTCGACCGCCTCTACCAGAATATCTTTGACCGTTTCAATGCACTGCTGGATATTTTCCGGTTCAGGTGTTTCCGGAGAATACGGGGTGAAGGCTTTCAGCCCTTCCCTGGTGCTGTATATGTGTCCGGGAACCAGTTCATGAACGTCATAGCGGATGTGTTCTGCCAGTCCTTTCATCTCGGTGCTGAAGCAAAACAGGCCGTTTTCAGTTCCATAGAACAGCGGTCTGATCCCGATACCGTCCCGGACTAGCAGGGTTTCATCATCTTTTATGATGGCACAGCAAAAACTGCCTTCCAGATATTGGAAACATTCCTTGCCGAACTTCAGATAATATTCCTTGAAAAGTTCCAGATCGGATTGACCCTCGGCTCTGGGATTGAACAGTTCTCCATCGAAAAGAATATATGGAGATGCATTTACGGAATCGCAGCAATTCCTTTCGGGAACCAGGTTCATTCCCGCAGCGCCGAACGCCGCAGTGCCATCCGGCAGGGTGCGAATGGTGATGTTATCCGCCCCTCGATGGCGCATGACTTCGATCATTTCCTCCACTTTGGCTGTACCGTAATCAATCTTTTCCTTTTTTGTGGATAAAATTCCAGCTATGGCTACCATACAATTAAACACCTCTCAATGAATTTCCCCCCGATCGGTTTGCCGTTACGGCGGGTAGCAGGGGGTTTTCGCTTGCCAGACCTTTGGCCTTTCTCTCAATATCTTGCTGGTGTAATGGACCCGCAATCACGGGATAATGCCAGTCAGATTACTTTTCACATTTGTCCGAATTATATCCTTATTATCTATTTTTGGAAGCTCTATGCGATCAGTTAAGCATCGGCTCCATTACACTGGAGCGATAGTGAGAGAGGACGCAGATATATTTTCCGGGACTCTTGATTTGCCGGCAAATCCAACACGTTGACCAGGGCCTGCAACAATTCACTAGTCTAACACAACTGGAGTTAAACCTCAATAACCAGTCTCTTCTAACACAGGATGAGCCTCTATAGCGACCATGGAATTTCCGAACTGATTTTATCTAAAAAGTTGTTATCTTTAATCAGGCCGATAGCGCACTGTGGTTCAGCCCCGGATTTGGTAGCTCGGGTAGTCTAATATCATTCGATTTCAACGGAATTCATATGATTAATTGAACCCTTAAAATGACGTACTATTAGATGTATTATTATAATTGTATAATCTGAAGAGAGAAACCCGAATCATCCGTGAAAATTCCGTGTAGCTGGTATAAACAATGTCACAAGACAGGACTGGAAGCAAGAGACCGAGTTTTTATCAATGGAACGAAATTCTGGAAAGTATTAATGAGGGATTTCTTGTCCTGGACAGACACTGGCATTGTTCTTTTGTAAATAAACTTGCCGCTCAGAATCTGCAGCTTCAAACGGAGGACCTCCTCGGAAAAAACATCTGGGTACTTTTCCCCCAGCTTAAAGGCACGGAAATCGAAGCCAGATACAAAAAAGCCATGGCTGATGGTGGTGTTCAAATTTTTAAAACTCAGATTATCC
The DNA here is from genome assembly GCA_964541585.1 of uncultured Dehalococcoidales bacterium. Taxonomy (GTDB): domain Bacteria; phylum Chloroflexota; class Dehalococcoidia; order Dehalococcoidales; family UBA3254; genus CAZIQW01. The sequence continues at coordinate 3,488 of CAZIQW010000152.1, forward strand.
TCACAAATCACTGGTATAACGTTCGTGCCTACCCTTTCTCCGGAGGAATAGCAGTCTGCTGGCAGGATATTACTGAATACCACGAGAAGGAAGAATTACTGAAGGATAGAGAATCTTATTTCAAAGCTTTCTATCAGTATAGCCTGGATGCTATTATGCTGACCTCACCGGATGGCGGTATTTATGCGGCTAATCCTGCCGCCTGCCGCCTGTTTCAAATGACGGAGGATGAAATCAGGAAGGTTGGCAGAAATGGTCTCTTGGACCCCTCCGATCCCAGAATCAACTCTGCCGTCGCAGAAAGATCGCGGAATAAAGTTTATAAAGGAGAGCTCAATTATAAGCGGAAAGACGGGACGATATTTCCGGGTGAATCCACCAGTGCTTTCTTCACTGATCACCAGAGCCGGTTGAGAACTATCGTAATTGTCCGGGATGTAAGCGAACGGAAAAGGGCGGAAGAAGAATTAAAAGAGAGTCAGGCTCTTTTCCGGAGCTTTTTTGAAAGTCCGGGAACGATGCGGGGTATTGCCGAAGTAGTGGATGCTGATACGGTCAGGCATATTGTCGATAACCAGGATACTGCCAGGTTCTTGGGTCTACCCCGTGAAGAGTTGCAAAACAAGCTTAGTTCAGAACTGGGTGAACCGCCGGGTGTTGTCCGTAAGTGGATTGATGCTTGCAAAAAAAGTCAGATGACTGGGAAGCCGGTAGTTTTTGAATATATTGATAAACGCCGGGGACGCGAAGTCCGGCTGTCTGATGCAGTTACCTTTATTGATACAACCCCGGAAGGATATCACCGATTTGCCTTCGTTATCCATGATGTCACCCGGCGTAAGAAGGCTGAAAAAGCGCTAAAACAGAGCGAAGAGAAATACCGCAGTCTGTTTGAGAATATGTCTGAGGGATTTGTGCTGGGATGCCCGGTTCTTGACCCGAACGGTCAACCTTACGACATCCGTTTTTTGGATGTCAACAGGGCCTGGGAAGATTGGACAAAAATCCCCAGAAGGGATGCTCTTGGCAAGACTTATCGTGAGCTTTTCCCCCGGCCGCTCCCCGAGTTAATCGAGAGGCTCACAAAAGTGGCTCTAATCGGACAGCCCGACGCCTTGGAGATATATTCTCCTTATGCTGACACCTGGGTCAGCGGCAATATCTATTCTCCGGTTAAGGGAAGATTTGCAGTTGTTTTTAACGATGTTACCCTGCGTAAAAAAGCCGAGGAAGGTCTGACCCGGGCCAGGGATGAACTGGAGATTAGGGTACAGGAAAGAACCGATGAACTCAGGCAGAGCAAAGAAGAAATCCAGAAGAACCTGCAAACAACTGAAAAAATCCTTTCCGGCATCTCCGATGCCCTCTTCATGATAGATATGAATTGGTGCTTTACCTATGTCAATCTTCAGGGACTGGCTCTGGCCCGCAAAACTAAGGATGAAATGATCGGGAAATGTTTGTGGGAAGTTTCCCCGCACTTGACAGGCACCGAAATTGAAAGACGTTTTTATAACGCTATGGAAGAATCCAGACAGGACGTCTTCGAATATCATGATGCACCCCGTGATATTTGGGTAGAATGCCGCCTTTATCCAACGGAAGACGGCCTGCTGGAATTTGTTACTGATATCACTGAGCGCAAGAAGGCAGAAGAAGACGGTATTCAAATCCAGATGGAATTAGCTGAAGCCAACGAACAGCTCAAACAATATGCTAAAAAGATTACTGAAGTTCAGGAAACGGAAAGAAAGAGAATTGCTTACGAGTTGCATGATGATACCGCCCAGTATCTGTCTATTTTGAAGATGCAAATTGGGGCTCTTGTTAATTCCGAGGAAATACGGAGTGAGAAAATCAGGGAAAAACTCGGTTTCCTGGAAAAGGATGCTGATAGGGCTTACAATGATGTCCGTCGCTACAGCCATGAGCTGAGACCGGTAATATTGGAGCACCAGGGTCTCGCCGCAGCTCTGGAGCAGATTGCTGACGATTATAATAAGATGGGACAGTTTTCCGTGAAAATCAATGTCGAAGGGGTAGAACCGGGTTTATCCGAAGATTTCAAGCTGGGATTCTTCCGGATTGCTCAGGAAGCCCTGAATAATATCCGCAAACACTCTAAAGCCAGTCAGGTAGGGATAGATCTCAAGTATAATCTTAAGCAGCTCGTTATGGTTATTAATGATAATGGTAGTGGTTTTGACAGCAAGAAGGCTCTTAAGAGAGCCGGAAATGAAGGAAGTCTGGGGTTAATGAGTATGAGAGAAAGAGCGGATTTAATAGATGCTGACCTCAAGATTGTATCCGAACCCGGAAAAGGCACCAGGGTAATATTAAAGGCTAAATTGTAAGCGCTCTTCACTAAAATGAGAGCTATCTGCAATCTACTTGAGTATCCTCAAAAACTCTTCTCTGCTGAGCCTGGTATCATGAATTATCTCCCTGCGAAGCCCGCGACCGATGGTTTTACCTTTTTTATCTCCCACCTCTTTTTGGATAACAAC
>CAZIQW010000153.1:0-5993 GCA_964541585.1 uncultured Dehalococcoidales bacterium
TACCACTACGTCATATTCCCGGTCCCATTCTATCCTTGCCTTCATCTCTACCTCTTCTACATATCGCCTTCGATCCAGGCATCAAACCGCAAACCTGAAGCCGGATCATACCGTCTTTCAAACGCTTCAGGATATTGTTTTCTCCAGTGTTCCATTTCAGCCATGCTCACCTTTGCTATCTCGACCAGATATCCGCTTGTCGCCATCCCCCAGCAGTTTTTGGAAATTCCCATCTCGGGAGATATCAGGTTGTTAGCCCCGCCTCTATCTATATATCCGTCAGCTCCTGCGTATATTATGTCCGCCCTGGCGCCATGGTCCTGGGACACTACTCCGGGCATTATTCTCTCCCAGACAATCGCACCACCCAGGACTATACCCCTCTGATTATATAATTTGACTATATCCCCGTTCTTTATGCCTCTCTTTTTGGCGTCTTGCGGATGAATCCAGACCGGCTCGTACAAATAACCGTCCCAACCCTTAACTTTGCAGGTAAGTATTTCACGAGTCCAGGAGATATCGTCATTTTGGGCATGGGTTCGCCATCTGGCATGGTTGGAAACCAGCAGCAGCGGGTAATCTTCGGCCCTTTCACTGGAAATTCTTTCATCATGTGTCGGGCCTTTTTCAATCCAGTGCGGTACCGGAGGTCTCTCCTCATCATCGGGAAAAGCTTCCGCCAGTTTTTGGGAATAGAACTCCAGTTTTCCGGTAGGCGTCTCAAGCGGATTATTATCCGGGTCTTCGTAAAACAGCCTGAGCCCGGCCGGTATCGACTCCCAATCGTCAGCGGTCGGAATGATATAATAGCCGTTGTTCTTGATACGATCCCAGCTGACAAGGTGTTCAAATCCCAAACCTGCAAAACCCTGCCGGATTTTCTCCTTAACCGAAAGCCCTCCGGTATACTCATCGTATAAAGATAATTTTTTCGCCACTTCACCCACGGCTTCGTAATCGCTCAGGGATTCGCCAACCGGCTCAATCGCTTGATCTTCAATGGTCAAACCCTTCAGTGGCACTCCTATGTTAAGCGATCCGATATCTTCTTCTTCCAGTTTGGTATTAATCGGCAGAATGATATCTGCGAATACTGTATCATTTTCCATCCACGGGTGCTGGACTACAATGGTTTCTATTTTGGGACTTCTATAAGCTTCAATCGACATATAGCCGCCGTTCCAGCAGGTAGTGCGACAGGGATTGTCCATCCATATCATGCGGCATTCGGTACCGCCTTCCTCCTCGGGAATAGGATAAACATACTCCTTATACTGGTCGGCAATCGGGTAAAAAAGCAGTGTGCTTCCCCATGAAGAAACCGGTGGATTGAGGATAGCGTGATGAACTAAAGTCTTGGGAATAATCTGCTTGGAAAGAGTCAGTTGCCTCCATCCGGTCCAGAGTTCTACGCCGTTTACTTTTCCTCTGATAAAAGGACCTTTCACCGGCCGGGGCAGATCGTGATACCCTCCGGACCCTCCTCCTCCTCCCATCTTGTGATACTGATGAACCCCCGGCTTGCCCAGGCCCTGCATACCCAGCAAACAGACTTCCAGTCGGGCCGGCTCGTGTGAATAAGGCCCCCGGATATACGACCCTCCATAATAATGTACTATGGATGTAGTTCTTCTCGCCCATTCCCGCGCTAGAGCTTTGATGGTCCACTCGGGTATTCCGCATTTTCGTGAAGCCCATTCCGGGGTCTTGGCAACCTGGTCCTCTTTTCCCAGAACATAGTCGGCAAATTTGTCAAAGCCTACTACGTGGGTCTTGATATATTCTTTATCATAAGTGCCTTCATTTATCCAGATATAAGCAATCGCCAGCTGTAAAGCCGCATCGGTATTGGGCAGTATCGGTATCCATTTGTCGGCATGTATCGCCCCCGAATAATTCAAATCCGGGCTGATGAATATCTGCTTTTTGCCAATTTTGGTCCAAAAATAGAGCACCCTGCTGGGAAACTGTCCGCTAAAACCCCAGGGCGTGGTTTCCAAATCTGAGCCTATATGTATCAGCATTTCCGAATGCTGAGTGACGTCATTCAGTAAATTATTGGAAGGCGTCATGAGTCCGCATTGTGGAGTACCGCCCCACACATGCCCCGCCCCCCAGGTCCAGCCTTCCCAGCTGTCCGGATTTCTCACGGCTTGTGTATAGCCTCCCAGCTTCTTCATCAGTAACATCTGGCAGCTATGGGGTCCGTGTATCGTCTTGGTTTCGCCGTGCCCATCTCCGTGACAGAGTATGGAATAGGGCCCGTACTTCTGGATTAGCCGTTTTATCTCGCCTGCTATTATGTCTGTCGCTTCATCCCAGGAAATTCTCTTGTATTTGCTCTTACCTCTATTCTGAGGATTACGTTCACCGTTGGGATCCCAGTCTACCCTCTTCAGAGGATACTTAATCCGGTTGGGAGAATATACCCGCTTTTTATATGCAATCTGATATGGGGCTATTACCGATTTCATCAGCGGCTCAAAAATCTCGCCGTCTTTCTCTATTTTCCACGGCTTGATTTCGTCCCGGGTATACTTTTCTTCATAGTGCAGCGGCCTGATTCTGAGTATTTTGCCGTCTTTTACATCAATCGCTGATGGGTCGCCGTGTGAAGCGAATGAACATTGACCGAGAGATTTTATCACCATTTTATCAATCTCCTGGCCATGGATGTTGCCCTGGTTGTCTGCCATTAATGGTCCTCCGTATCATTTATTATATTTCCACACCACCATTCACCTCCCTGCTTCATTCTTTCAGAATTAATTTTGATTGGGATTTGAAATCCCGTTTACCCTGCTTTCCTGCCATTCTGCTTCCGGCCACATATATGTAGGACTATGTAGCCGGAAGCCTGTCTTTCACGGAATCTATATCTTACTTGCTCAGCCAGGTATTATATTCTTGAAAGTTGAAGTCCGACGCACTCTTGGTAAACTGACCGTAATCATGGACATCAGGTGATAGCCCACCTAACGACGTAATTGCAATCAGAGGAAGGTACATACTTTCTTCACTCATCATCTTTGCCAGTTGAACCATCATTTTTGAACGAGCTTCGGTATCCATTTCAAATATTATTTTATTAAGCAGTTCGTCAAATCCGTCAGGTCTGGCCGCGCTGACGTAATCTTTTCGCTCTGCCGCCCAGGTTCGGTAAAAATAGTATTCAAAAGGATTACCGTATACGCCGTGGACGTACAGTAGCGAATCCTTCCATCCGGTATTCCGGAGACTGGAATGCCTTCCCATGTCAGCAGCATCTATGCGGGCTTTGATTCCCACTTCAGCCAGATTGCCCTGTACCGCCACTATCATATCCATGTACGCATTTGGGCTGGTTATAATAGTTGTCTCGAATCCATTGGGGTAACCGGCTTCAGCCAGTAATTCTCTGGCCTTATCCGGATCATATTTCCTGGCTGAATCGGGATCGTACCCCTCGATATCATTCGGAATGATATAATCATGAGGTTCCCAGTATCCATATCCGAGAGTCTCGGCAATCTCCTCTCTATTGATTGCATGTTCTATCGCTGCCAGCACTTTCTTGTTAGCCAGCGGAGAATCAGGATTAGCTGTATCCGGAGCAAACCCGCAGTATGATGATGGCTTTCCTATGCTAACGACTTTAAAACCTGCAGCCTTGAGTGTTTCTGCATCTTTAACCCCCAAACGACTTAACCCATGTGCTTCTCCGGCCAGAAAGCTGGCAATCTGTGTTGTTGCATCCGGCACAAATATCAGCTCAAATCCATCCAGATATGGCTTTTCTCCCCAGTAGTCGTCGAATCTTACATATTTCAAGCTGACATCTCGCTTAAATTCAGCGAATTTAAAGGGACCGGTCCCTACCGGATGGTACAGGATGCTATCCCTGTCCTTGGCGAGGTGAGTGGGCGAGCTAATCGGCTCTTGCAAACTCACCAGAGTTATGAGACTGATATGCTTGGTATTCAGTTTAACGGTATGTTCATCGAGAATATCTATTGACTCTACCTCGGATAAAAAGCCGGGCATGTCCTTCATCTTCAGTTCCAGATAATCCTTTACCGCTTTTGCATTAAAATCAGTACCATCATGGTACTTGACTCCCTTCCTTAGATATAAGGTAATGTACTTACCCTCTGGATCCTGATCCCATCTTTCAGCCAGCTGTGGGGTTAATTCACCAATTATTAAATTTTGTGAAATTAGTGCTTCATAACACGGATTTGTCAACCAGTTCATTGAACCGGCCATTGTGGGGGTATAGCCAATCTGACTGAGAGAAAGGGTGGCTGACATTTTGAAAACACCGCCATACCGGGGTTGCAAAGCAGGAGTGGTAGTATCATCGGGAGCGGGAGCGGGAACGGGAGCCGGTGCTGGTGATGGCTCTGCCACCGGAGACGGGACCGGGGACGTTACCGGGGTCTGGAGGGGAGTAGAGGTATTGCATCCACTCACAATAAGTATACTTGCCAGGACCAGGACCATAACTATTGCCAGTAACCTTTTCATGTTTGCTTCTCCTTCAAATTATTTGCGATTCATCAAACAATAAGGTTAGTCCTGTGAAAATAGTCCTTTAGCACGATGTTTATGATGCGAAGGGTTGAAAATAATACATTGGATTTAATCGAAGCAATTTCGACTGATTATGATAATAACGCCTGTTAATTCTAAAGCGAACAATGGATGTGTCATAAAAGCTGGGCTAATATACGATTACGTATACGATATTAATCATTATAGCGGACTGGTATTATCTTGTCAATAGGCAACTTACCGGTCAGTAGACTAAGTGAAAACTCTTAGTTCGAGCTTATTCTACTTTATAAAGAATTGAGGTAATTCTTATACCCGAGAAGATACCTGATTATTCTCGCAGCGCGGCGTGCGTTGGAGCAGACCAGTATTTTCTGACTGCTGAGCATTGAGGAAAGCTCCGGGTCAGATTTGACGCCGTGTGCCTGTCCCAGCAGTATTACGGGCTTGCCGCTCTCCGCTACCTTCTGGCTGATTAATGTCAGGTTTCCTTTTTCCTTTTCTCTATAGGCTTTTATTTCCTCTGGATTCAGGCCCAGCCGTTTGGTGAGATGCTCCCTGGATATCAGTATCGGAGCCTGCAGGAATACCATGTCGATATTCTCATCGTCCAGCAACGCATAGAGGGAGGCGGATATGGACGGATATTCGGATGCACTTATCCCGGCCATATCCACCGGATTCCGGCGGGACCATCGGGGAGGCAAATAGGTATCCAGTCTGGATACTGTTTCCGGGGCTATGGTGCCGATTGACATGCCTTCTTTTTCGCAGGCTTCGGCTGCCAGTGCTCCCGGACCACCTCCAATGCTTAAAACACCTATTTTGTTCCCTGAAGGTAATGGGCTGTTAAGTAATGCAAATATGACATCGCAAAGTTCCTCGTCATCTTCTACCCTGATTACACCGGATTGCTTGAAGGCCGCTGTATATATCGGATCTGAACCGGCTAACGCGCCGGTATGTGACCGGACAGCCTTCGCCGACTGTTCGGTTCCCCCTATCTTGATGGCCACGATTGGTTTATCTGCCGAAACCTCTTTGGCTATCCGGAAGAAACGCCTGCCTTCCCGCAGGCCCTCAATATATAGTGCTATTATGCGTGTGTCTTCATCACTCGCCAGATATTCCAGGTAGTCCTCCAGATGTATGTCCGCCTCGTTGCCGGTGCTGATATACTTGCTGAAATTAATGCCGTATTCCATGGCGCTGCGGACTACTGAGAGACTCATACTGCCGCTCTGGGATAACAGTGAAACCGGACCGGTAAGCATTTCCCCCGGTTGGCCGAAAGTGGACAGCTGCGCCCTGGTATTGGCATGTCCCATGCTGTTCGGGCCTATGAAGCGTATACCCGCCTCTTCAGCAATCCGGACACATTCGGAGATCGGAAGAGCGTCGGGTAGGGAAAGAGTGTAGGATAGGGTGTATATATAGGTGGTAGCGGGATAATTAAA
>CAZIQW010000154.1:0-5863 GCA_964541585.1 uncultured Dehalococcoidales bacterium
TAACTCATGTTACGGCTATAGTAAGGTTTTGGAATTTATGTAATTCAGCCAGGCTGGCTTTTAAAGCCTGCAAATAAAGTTTAGCTTTTAAAGCGAAATGATTAAGCCTGGTATTGCACTTTAACAATTCAAGTTTAAAATAAGCATAAATCGAAGAGAAGAAATGATTGTTCTGAGTCCTAACTGTCTTGGTGGGTGAACTCGCTAATCCGGTATTGGATTTAATGGATTTGTGGAATTCCTCAATATGCCATCTTTTCTGATAGACTTCGATGATGGTGTCAGTATCTACGGTTGTATCACTGCATACCAGATACAGCACTCCTATGCTGCCGTCTTCGTTTTTGAAGATCCGTTTGACCAATAACACGGGAAAGGGAAGGTCCTTGAGATAAATCTTCAGGGCAGTGTGTTCCGATATAGCTATTTCCTCAACTCGCCGAAACTGACCTTGATGCTTTTCAGCTTCGCTTAACGCCACTAAACGGTTAGATTTAATGGGCAGGATAAAATCTTTCTGGAGCTCGAATTTGATGTATTCCATATTATCATTGCCGCTATACCAGACATCAGCCAATATCCAGCGGCATTTGATCCGGTTTTCCATGACAGCTATTCTGAGTAGATCTCTGAAATAATCATTCTTAGTCCTGGCAGCTTTCTTCTTGGCATTACCGGTCTTCTTATCGATCACAGTCTCAGTCTTCTTGATGGGTTGGAAACCAATGGGTATGAGCATCTCCTGACTACAATACAGGGCGCTAAGGATATTGACGCCTTTGACCGTTCTACCGAGGGTATGATCAAAATGCCAGGTAATGAGTTCGTTCTCATCGGTATAACGTTTTTCTTCTATGGTATCATCGATGATTATGATGCCAGCCTCTGTTTCCACCCGGCGGACAGTGGATTTAGTAAGCCGCCAAAGATGCTGGCTGGTGAAATCTTCTTCGGAGAGAAAGCTGGTGATTTTATCATGGCTGATCGTGCCATCGGTGGCCTTTTCTAATCCGGTAGCGGTGGTTTTGGCAGTCGAGGCAATGAGATAATCTGTATATAAATCTAATAATTGTAGGTTCATATTTCTATTTTAACTGATCGCTTATTTTACTTGAATTGCTTGTTATATCAGCTTAGTCAAGCCGTAACATGAGATTTTAAAATAAAAATGATATCATTGAAGAATGGGAAAGAGGTGTGGTTCGGATGCCTGCCTTTTGACTCTGGTTCAGACTATTGCTTTAAAGATTTAAGAAATTTTGGAGATACAATGACAGTTTATATTACGGATACCACTTTACGGGATGCTCACCAGTCCCTGGTCGCCACCCGCATGCACACCAGGGACATGTTGTCTGTGGCTGAGGAAATGGACCAGGTGGGCTTTTACTCCCTGGAGGTATGGGGGGGGGCTACCTTCGATACCTGTATCCGGTTCTTAAATGAGGACCCCTGGGAACGATTGCGGATTATCCGTGAAAAGGTGAAAAACACGCGATTGCAGATGCTGCTTCGCGGGCAGAACCTGGTGGGTTATCGTCATTACCCTGACGATGTTATGCAGGAATTTATCCGTCTTTCCGTGAAGAATGGTATCGATATATTCCGCATTTTTGATGCCTTGAACGATATTCGCAACATGGAACCGGCTATCAAGATTGTGAAAAAGTACGGGGCCCATGTGCAGGGAACTATCTGTTATACCACCAGCCCGGTGCATACCATTCAGGGATTCGCTGAAATGGCCGTGGACCTGGAAAAACTGGGCTGTGATTCTATTTGTATCAAAGATATGGCAGGTCTCATCTCACCTACCGATGCTGTTGAACTGGTTAAGGCTATCAAGAGCAAGGTGCGGGTTCCGCTGGATATCCATTCTCATTGCTCCAGCGGAATGGCCCCGATGAGCTATTATGCGGCGGCTACGGCAGGAGTTGACATACTGGACACCGCTTTCTCGGCTTTTTCCTGGGGGACATCCCAGCCGCCGACTGAGAGCATGGTGGCTTCTCTTAAAAATACCCCTTATGATACTCAACTGGATATGCAAAAGCTTTACGAGATTGGCGAACATTTTGCTGCTTTCAGCGAAAAATACCGGCCGCTCTTAACCCCGGAAGCCACCCGGCCGAATATCAATGTTTTATTGCATCAAATACCGGGGGGTATGCTGTCTAACCTGGTCAGCCAGCTCAAAGAACAAAAAGCAATGGACAAACTGGGAGAAGTGTGGGAGGAGGTGCCGCGGGTCAGGGCTGACTTCGGTTACCCGCCTTTGGTTACGCCCACCAGCCAGCTGGTAGGCACTCAGGCGGTGCTTAATGTGTTGTCGGAAGGCCGTTATCAAAGGGTGACCAAGGAAGTCAAGGATTACCTGCTGGGTTATTATGGCCGTCCACCCGGAGAGATTAATGAAGAGGTCCGGAAAATGGTGGTGGGCGATAGCACTCCGATAAATGTTCGCCCGGCAGAACTTCTCCCGCCGGAACTGGATAAATTGCAGGCAGATGGGCACAAACTGGGTATTCTGCACAAAGAGGAAGACCTGATTACTTACGCTCTGTATCCCCAGGTGGCCATAAAATTCCTGCGGGGAGAAATCAAGGAAGAAACTATTCAGTGTGCGCCGCCTAAGACTCAGGCTTCGGATACTACTGCCGCTGAATTTCCAACGGAGTTCAGTGTGGATGTTGATGGTGAGGTCTTTAACATTAAGATATCTCCTATCCTGGGCAAGCCGGTAGAAGTGCGTAAACCCAGAGAGGATAAAGCTGTCAAAGGCACTGTGGAATCACCTATGTCAGGCATGGTGTTGTCCATCAATGTCGAAGTTGGAGACCGGGTAAAAGAAGGAGACCTGGTGGCGGTTATTGAGGCTATGAAGATGCAGAATGAAATCCGTTCGCCGTACAGCGGAGTAGTGAAATCATTAATGACTTATGCGGGCGAAATCATCGATGCTAAAGATGCTCTGATACTGGTGGACCCCGATGATAAATAAAGTACTGGTTGCCAACCGCGGTGAGATCGCTATACGGGTAATGCGAGCCTGCCGGGAGCTGGGACTTACCTCAGTGGCGATTTACTCCGACGCGGATAAGGAAGCCCTTTTCGTAAAATATGCTAATGAAGCTTATTATATCGGCCCTTCCCCGGCGCCGGAGAGTTACCTGAATATCCGCAAAATAATTGATATTACCCAAAAATGCGGAGCTCAAGCTATCCATCCCGGATACGGTTTTCTCTCGGAAAATGCCAGTTTTGCTTTCGCCTGTGAGCGTGAAGGGATTAAATTCATCGGCCCCTCCAGCGGAGTTATCCGGCTGATGGGAAACAAGGTGGCAGCGCGAAACAGTATGAAGAAAATAGATGTCCCCATCATTCCGGGTACCGAGGGCGGCATTACTAATTTCGAACAGGCAAGGGAAGCAACTGCCGGGCTGGGTTATCCTCTGCTGGTCAAACCTTCTACAGGCGGCGGCGGCATAGGGATGATAATAGTCAACAATGAAGAAGAACTGCAGCAGGCTGTGGCTTCAGCTCGAGCCATCGCAATCAATACATTCGGCAATGGTGATTTATATATCGAAAAGTATCTGGTAAATCCGCGGCATATCGAGTTCCAGATACTGGGGGATTCTCAGGGACACATAATTCATCTGAATGAGCGAGAGTGCTCCATACAGCGCCGCCATCAGAAGCTGATTGAAGAAGCACCTTCCCCGGTTCTGACCCCGCAATTACGGGCTCAAATGGGAGAAGCGGCGGTAAGAATCGCCAAATCGGTGAACTATGAAGGCCCCGGAACCATGGAGTTTCTTTTTGCCGAAGGCAAGTTTTACTTTGTGGAAGCCAACACCCGGGTCCAGGTAGAGCATCCGATAACCGAGATGGTTACCGGCTTTGATATTGTCAAAGAGCAAATCCGGGTGGCTATGGGCCTGCCTCTGAGTATTAAACAGGACGATGTCAAGCTGAACGGGCATGCTATCGAGTGCCGTATTAATGCGGAGGACCCATTGAACAACTTTGCGCCCTGTCCCGGGAAGCTCAGCGGTTACCGTTCGCCGGGAGGCATCGGTATCCGGGTGGACAGCGGTGTCTATACCCGCTATGTGATTCCCCACCACTATGATCCGATGATTTCCAAGCTGGTAGCCTGGGGCCGCGACCGCGAAGAAGCCATTATCAGGATGCAAAGGGCGCTCTATGAATATATTATCGTGGGTGTCAAGACGAACATCCCCTTCCACAAAGCGGTGATGGAGAATCCGCGTTTTGTCGCTGGCGATTTAAGCACCCGTTTTATCGAACATGAGACTACCCTGATAGAAGACATGAAGCACGTTATGGAACGGGAGCAGCCTCTGGAAGAGAAGCTTTCTCAGATATTTGAAGCCCGGAGGAGGGCTGCCGCTATGGCCGCGGTGGCTGCCATTACTCAGACCGGTTCTCAGTGGCAGCGGAAAGTCGACGAGTAGCTAAACCCTGCAATTAAGGGGCTGCCGGCTGAACCTAGATTTGGATTTTATCAACAAATCCAAATAGATGTGGTTGTTGGGGTACTACAGGACACACCCCGGCGAACCTCTCCCGTCAGGGAAGGGAAAGAATGGAGAAACCTCCCTGTGGGAGAAGCTGCAGAAGCAGCCTGGCTGTCGCCATATCTACGAGTGATGACCGGAGAAGTACGGGCAGGAGCCTTTTGAATTGATAATAAAGACTACTTCTTAGCAGTCCCGGCTCTGCTGGTCTTTTGTTTCATGGGCTTGCCGCAGCAAATAATCTCTTCAGCCGCTACAACATCCCCGCATTCATCTACTACCATTGACAGTCCGCAGGTGCCGCAAACAAATTTGTCACCCTTATTGATTTTCCTGGCGGATGCTCCTTTGGATGTGGTCCTGGCTGCAGTTTTGGCTGTAGTTTTCGCCGGGGTTTTTACTGCAGTTTTAGCCGCGGCTTTCGCTGTAGCCCTGGCTGCCGGCTTCTTTGTCGTCGCTTTCTCTTCCGTAGTTTTCTTCCCCCGTACCGATGCTTTGCCTGCCATTTTCCCCTCCTTATCCGGAAGAATATTGTTAATTATATTATAGTATGGATTTACGTTTTTGTTAGCCTTTCTATTTCGGGCTGCCTATTAATATCCAGGATATATGATGATGGGGTTCGGTAGTACGTGGCTCATGAAATTCTCTTTCGAATAAAGCGGTAATATTCAGGAAGTCGAAATCTGTCTCCAGTTCCTCCCTGGTGCATAGATGGATGTACTTTTCCTGTTGGAATGAGTTCGGGTCGTCCTCAACAGGAGTCCCCTGCCCGTAATGCTGTGGGTCCCGTACTGACAGGGTGCTGAGAAAAAGCAGTCCATCTGATTTCAGACAGCGCTTTACCGTTTCAACCAGTTTGCCTCTTTCTTCCGGCCTTAACAACTGGTACAGCTCGGAAGCCAGTATAATATCATACTTGTCGTTAACATTCGAGAAATCATAACAGAGAAATTCAACCCGCTTTTCCAGTTCCCGGGTCAATGATTCGCGCGCCATTTCAATGGCTTTTTCCGAATCATCCAGGCCCAAAATTTGACAGGGCAAGTTATTCGCTAGGAAAATTGCATCGCGCCCGTAACCGCAGCCTAAATCCAGAATAAAGATATCTTTTCTTTCCTGAAACTGGCTGCTCTGTTTCAGATAGTTGTAAACAAATAATGCCAGCCTGCTGGGTTTGTCCCCCCAGACTCGTTTTTCGTCACTGTATATTTTATCCCAGGACATTTCACCTTTCCTTAAATTATTCGCTAAACTGAATAATGCTATTATATCTTTTCAAGGTTAGGAAGGACAAATAATCGATTGACGCTCGATAT
>CAZIQW010000155.1:0-5853 GCA_964541585.1 uncultured Dehalococcoidales bacterium
CTACACCCTATCCTACACTCTTTCCCTACACGACGCTCTTCCGATCTCCGACTCGCCGGTATCTACGGTAATCTTGCTGGCGTTGAACTTGAGAGCCAGTACCGCTTCATCCAGTCTTATCGTAATCAACGAGGTGGCGGAGGTGCGTTCCAGATACTGCATGCGCCCTTTGGCCTGCTCGATTTCATACCGGACATTGGTCAGCTCGCGTTGAATGCTGAGGACTTCATCGGTCTGGGTAGCCGTTTCCATTATCTTCTGCAACTGGGCTTCGGTAACCAGCAGGTTCTTGACCCTGGAATCCAGGTCGACGTATTCCTCGGTGACATCCTGGGTAGAAGTGGACTCGCTGGTGACGCTCTTTGCCTGCGACCGCAGTTCGGCCATGACCTTGTCATAATGTTCTGCCAGAACGCGGATGGAGATGCTCCCGATATTGCGTTCACCCTCTTTCCACCTCTGGGAACTGACAACGTATCCGCCGTAGCCCGCGGCGATACCGGTAATATTATCCAGGGTGCTGGAGATATCATCTACCACCATCTGCATGCTGCCGGTACGGACTACCATGCGGTCGCCGGAGGAGGGTGACTGCATATCAGGATAACCGCTTTCGGAAACAGGATATTGCATTCCCGAAGAAGGTGAAGTTGTTGCCGGAGGGGGGGCCGGGGCGGGGGCGGGAATCCCGGGCGCTGCCGGGGGTGCATATTCGGCGTCTTTAGAATAATCATTTCCCGCAGACCCCGAAGTCGGCTGCGGGGCCGGTGCCCGGGCACTGGCGCAGGACACGGCTGCCAGCACCATCACCAGCATGATTACCACCAATATAGTTAACTTTCTCATTTTCCCATCTCCTTTGAGTCAGAATATACGGCTGCTATAATAATGTAACGAAATTCCAAGCAAAAGGTTAGGTCACACATTTTTATTAACGAATCATTAATATTGCCTTAATATTCTGATGCATATGAGGAGGAAAATAAAGCCCCCAATTAAT
Source organism: uncultured Dehalococcoidales bacterium (assembly GCA_964541585.1). Taxonomy (GTDB): domain Bacteria; phylum Chloroflexota; class Dehalococcoidia; order Dehalococcoidales; family UBA3254; genus CAZIQW01. The sequence goes on from CAZIQW010000155.1 coordinate 1,001, forward strand.
ACCAGGTTCTAATTTACCGGCAGGGCTCCGTGAGACACGCCTGTGCCGCGGTAAAAACGGGTGTTAAGGCAAAACGAGGAATGGATTCTACTACAGCAACCCCGGCCGGTTTTCAGTCCAGACCTATCGGGTCGATATCCACCGTCCATCCCGCGGGGAAGGTAATCCCGGAGAGGAGGTCGCCGGGATTATGAGTACGGAGGACCAACTGCCAGCGGAACCGGCCGCGAAGCCGGTGAATGAAGGCGGGCGCCGGGCCGATAATGCTGGTACCGGCGATGCCTTTTGCGTCCCTCTCCTCCAATAACCGCTGCTTCATCCTCTCGGCCTTTTCCCGGCACTGCATATCTTCGTGATGAGTGAAGACCAGGCGGACCAGCCGGCAAAGGGGGGGATTATGCAATTCACGGCGATAATCCAGTTCCCGGCGGTAAAAAGCGAGATAATCATGTTTGGCGGCAGCCTGGACCGCATAATGTTCCGGGGTATAAGTCTGGATAATGACCCTGCCGCCCTTCAACCCGCGCCCCGCCCTGCCCGCTACCTGGCTCAGCAGCTGAAAAGCCCTTTCGCCGGCCCGGAAATCGGGTAAATTCAGAGAGATATCCGCATTAATCACGCCCACCAGCGTCACCCGGGGTAAGTCCAGGCCTTTGGTCACCATCTGCGTCCCGATAAGGATATCGGCTTCACCGGCCTTGAGTTTGGCAAATATTTCCTGATGGACACGGCTGTAACCCTGTACCACATCGCTGTCCCAGCGCAGCAGCCGGGCCTGCGGGAAGGCTTCAGCAGTTTCCTGCTCCAGCTTCTCCGTACCGGCTCCCAGGTATTTGATACGGCGGCTCTGGCAGCGGGGGCAAATTTGAGGGACTTTAATATGATAGTTGCATTGATGGCAGACCAGCTTTTCTTCAGCAAAATGGTAGCTCAAAGGTACTTCACAGCGTTTGCAGCGGATTACCTGGCCGCAATTCCGGCACTCGATAAAACTGGCTGTTCCCCTCCGGTTAAGGAACAGAATGATTTGTTCCCGGTTTTTTAAAGCAATATCTATTGAATCACGCAAAGAACGGCTGAACAGGCTCAAATTGCCTGCTTTCAACTCTGTCCTTAAATCCACTATCTCCACCTGCGGCAGGGGTGAATCCTCAGCCGGAGTCACTCTTCCCGGAAGCTCCAGTAAACGGTATTCTCCATTAAGCGCGTGATAATAGCTTTCTACATCAGGCGTGGCGCTGCCCAGGACCACAACAGCGCCGGTCAATTCCGCCAGCTTAACGGCTGCCCGGCGAGTGTGATAGCGGGGGGTGTTATCCTGCTGTTTGTAAGTCCATTCATGCTCCTCATCAATGATGATCAGGCCCAAATCCGGTTGTGGGGCGAATACGGCGCTGCGGGGACCGATAACCACATCAAATTCACCATTTTTTATCCGCCACCATTCATCGAACTGTTCCCCCGGAGAGAGCTCGCTGTGCAGGAGGGCCACCCTGCCCGGGAAACGCGAGACGAAACGCTCGATAATCTGGGGCGTCATGGCGATTTCCGGGACCAGAACGATGCCCCGCTTACCCTGCTTCACTACCTCTTCCAGGGCTCTGAGATAAATCTCGGTTTTTCCGCTGCCGGTCACCCCGTGCAGCAAAAAAACTTCAGGATGGGAGTGCGCAAAACCGGGAGAATGCCGGTCCCGGCGTAATCCGGCGCAAATAGACCGGAAAGCCGCTTCCTGGTCGGATGTAAGCGGTAAAGGCAAAGATAAATTAATACTGCGGATTGGAAGAGGGTCGCGGTCGACCCGTTTTTTCCGGACTTCAATCAGTCCTTTGTTAATCAGCGCCCGGATTGCTGAATCCGGGCTGCCCAGCTTCTTTTTGGCTTCGGCAAGGGCGATGCCTTCAGGTTTCTCGATAAGGAACCGGAGCACCTCCACCTGTTTCACAGCCTGTTTACTCAGACTGTATAAAGCCTCTTGAGCCTCTCCGGCATCGACCTTTAAGTGCAGAAAAGAGACTATCTTCGGTCGGATACGGACCTTTTCCAGCTCATAATCCCGGACAATCCATTTCCCCCGCGCCATCCAGGTCAGGGTTTTCCGGGTCCTCAAAACGCCGAATTTTTTCTCCAGTTCCCGTTGAGGGACCCTGTCTGCCAGAGGAAGATAGTCCCATATTGCCTGATGGTCAGGGTTAAGTGGTGAGGGCATTTCGGGCGGGTCCGGGCTGCGGCTGATAAAAGTAAACACCCGGCGCTCAAAACCGGGAGGCAGCATCAGGGCTATCGATTCAAATAGAGGCGCCAGATAATGGTCGCTGAGCCAGCGGGCTAAAGATATCCGGGCAGGGGATAAAAGCGGAGCGGGATCGATAATCCCGGCTATATCCCGGGTTTCTTCCACTGAAGGATGCGAGGTCAGTTCTACGACTATACCCTGGAGGGTCTTCTCACCGAAAGGAACATGGACTGCCTGACCGATAATAACATTGAGGCCAGCCGGAATACCATAGCTGAAAGTTCTTCTCCGGGCTATGGGTGAATTAACGCTGACCTCAGCATACCGCATTTCAATTCCTGACTATCAAAGTTGAAAAAACGAAAAATAGCAACCAAGACACAATAACCAAGACACAATAACCAGGAGACAAACACCAAACAAAATTCAAAATTCAAATCTCAAAATTCAAAAGTTAAAGTCAAAATTCAAAGGTGTGGGGGATGGATTCAGGAATCCTCTTTCCCCTTCTTAAATCTTAATTCTTAAATCAACCTGGTTATTGGTCATTATCTCTTTTTTTATTTTTAATTTCTGATTTTCTGGTTATTGTATCTTGTCATCCGGTTATTTTTCCGGTTCTTCAGCTTTGGGTTCTTCAGTCCCGGTATCTTCCGTTTTAATTTCTTCTGCTTCAGGTGCTTCGGCCACCGCTGGAGACGTTTCAGGAGCTACAGCCTGGGGTTGTTCCACATCCTGCGCTTCAGCTGCGGCTAATTCCTCAGCGGCCGGCTCGGCCGGACTGGCTTCCACGCCCAGCTTTTCGAATCTCCTTTCCTTGATGCGGGAGGCGCGAGCGCTCAGACCGCGCAGATAATAGAGCTTGGCCCGGCGTACTTTACCATGTCTGACAACTTCCACCCCGTCAATCATGGGGGAATAAATCGGGAAGGTGCGTTCCACACCCACACCGGAGGTCACTCTTCTTACCGTAAAGTTAGTGCCGGCGCCGGCTTTGCGAATTCGGATAATAACTCCCTGGAAGACCTGGATACGGGTCTTTTCCCCTTCTACCACCTTTTGCCTGACTTTTACCGTATCGCCCGGAGCCAGAACAGGGATATTGGGATTGGCTTTTACTTCAAGTATGTCCGTGATGTTCATTATAGTTAACCCCCTATTTAATGGAAAATTCTAAATACTAAACACTAAATTCGAAACAACCTTAAAAAGGCAAAGAGCAAATGGCAGAAGTAAAAAGTGATAAATTTTGAATTGTAATTTTGACCTTTGCATTTTAATTTTTAAATTCACCTATTTTTCTAACAAATCCGGTCTTCGCTCCCGGGTCTTTTTCAGAGACTGTTCGCAGCGCCATCTGGCGATTTCGCCGTGATTCCCCGAAAGGAGAATCTCCGGTACCCGCCAGCCGCGAAACACCTCAGGCCGCGTGTACTGGGGGTATTCCAGCAGTCTGCCGGTATGCGACTCATGCAATAACGATTCTTCTGAGCCCAATACCCCGGGCAGCAGCCTCACTACGGCATCGGCTACCACCAGGGCCGCCAGCTCTCCGCCGGTCAATACGTAATCCCCGATGCTGATTTCATCCGTCACCAGATGCTCGCGAATGCGTTCATCCACTCCCTCATAGTGGCCGCAGATGAACATCAACCAGTCTTTTTCGGCCAGGTCTTTTGCCACCGGCTGACGGAAAAGCCTCCCCTGGGGCGTCATCAAAATAACCGCCGGTCTCTGATCCGTCATGTCCGCAGCCCGTGATTTTACCACCTCTACCGCCTCGAAAACCGGCTCCGGCTTCATCACCATACCGGCTCCGCCGCCATAGGGATAATCATCGGCAGTATGGTGCTTATCGTGAGTGTAGTCCCGGATATCATGGATGTTAAAGTTCACCAATCCCCGGTTAACCGCCCGTTTCAGGATACTGCTATCCAGCGGGCCGGTAAATATCAGCGGGAAAAGGGTAAAAAAGTCAATGCGCATCATGGCTATGTTCAGTAATCTCCCCGGAAATTATCTCCACGGCATGAATTATCGCGGGTACAACTACTTCCATACACTCACGGACGCCTCCGGGACTGCCCGGCATATTAATAATCAAGGATCTCTTTCTAATACCGGCTACCGCCCGGCTCAATATCGCCGTCGGGGTTTTGCCGAAAGTCTCCATCCGCATCGCTTCCGGAATACCCGGCACCAGTTTGTCCAGGATGGGAATGGTGGCTTCCGGTGTCACGTCCCGCGGGCCTAACCCGGTACCGCCGGTAGTCAGGATAACATCCACATCACCGGCATCCGCCCATTCTATGAGCCGGCGGCGGATAACATCCACCTCATCCGGGACAATATCATAACGCACCACACGGCCGCCCAGAATAGAGACTCTATCCTGGATTGCCGCTCCGCTGCCGTCATAACGTTCCCCCCGGGAACCTTTGTCACTGATGGTCAGTATGCCGAATGTAATCATTAATCCCTGCACTTCAATACCAAAACGCATTTTATTTTACCATAATTGGGCCTTCTAGCAAAATAAAGCCATTTCCCGGGGTTCCCTGCGGGGTGTGACCTTCCAGGGAACCCCGGTACTTTAGTCACAGGACATCAGCCGTTT
>CAZIQW010000156.1:0-5049 GCA_964541585.1 uncultured Dehalococcoidales bacterium
TCGATATGAAGCTTCATACCACTTAACAATCTCTTTGCAATGTTTTATTATGGAGATACCGGGATGGTAATTATGGTAATGGAATTAAAGCTGGGGGATATTATCCGTTTAAAGAAGCCGCATCCCTGCGGGGGCCTGGAATGGGTGGTGGTAAGGCTGGGGGCGGATATCGGCATCAGATGCCTGAAATGCCAGCATTCTGTTATGCTGGAGCGTCCTGTCCTGGAGAGAAGGATTAAGGGCTTTATAAAGAGAGGAGATTCGGGATAGAATCTACTTAAAACTATTCACCATGTTCTGGATTATCTGTTTTACTTCTTCCCCGGGCTCTCCACCGGCTTCTATCAGGTCCCTGGCAATAGTGGTCAGCGCTTCAGCTCTGACATGTGGCTCCCGAATTATCTGAACCAGACTTAAGGCCAGTGTAAATTCTCTGTTTGCGGATAAGTCTCTGGCTATCTCGCCCAGCCCTGCGGTTTTGGCTCCCGTATCCTGTACCGCCTGAATTATCCGGGATATTAGCTCCTCGGCCTTATCTTTCTTGTTTAATCCTATAAACTGAAGAGCCAGGTTTCCTGATTGGTAGATAAGCGCTTTCCGGTTTTCTGCTGCGGAGATAATACTGGCAGCCTGACCGGCTGTATCCAGTGCTTTCTCTATCCCTCCTGCCCTGCTCAGCAGACCGGTAATATCGGTAAGACTGGAAACCCTGTCCTTAATATTTTCGATTCTCCGCGCTGATTCAATCGCCCGGTTCAGCAGAATCATTGATTCTGGCGCATCTCCCAGTTCTAAACATATAGCGGCCATCTCAGTAATGTCGCCGCTCTTTATTTGAGGCAGTTCTTCTGTATTGACTATTCCCAGGGTACTGGTCAGAATTTCCCTGGCTTTCGACTTTTCTCCGGTATTTGCATAAACCCCGGCAATTTTGAGCAGAAAATGCGGCCGGTTTCTTTTATCTATCTGCAATATCACCGCCGAGGCTTCTTCCAGTATCCTGGCGGCCTTTTCCGCATGACCGGTGTCGGCGTAAATCTCTGCGGCTTCTATCAAACGTTCCGCCCTGAACCAGTGGTCCTTGAGCTCTGCTGTTATCTTTAAAGCTTCTCCCAGGACTTCCCCGGCTTTTTCATTTCTTCTGGTATCGGCATATATCCTGGCGATGCTGGCCAGTTCACAGGCAGTGTCGGTGGCATTCTCTGGATCGGCGACAATTTCATGCAGTTCGGTTAATACCCGGTCCGCCTCTTCAATAAGTCCGGCATCCGCGTATTCACAGGCTATATTATGCAATGCAACAGCTTTCTTATCAGCGCTTTCCGTAGCTCTGGCTAATAAGATTGCACTGGTAAACAGCTCTTTAGCCTTTTCGCTGTCGCCTGCTTTTTCCAATACCCCGGCTATCCAGGTCAGCTGTCGTGACTTCTCTTCCGGCTGCTTGACAGCACCCGCTGATTTTAGCGCTTCCTCCTCCAGTACCTCCAGGCTTCTGGCTTTCTGGCCGTATTCCAGATAAGCAGCGGCTATCCCGGTGTAGGCTGTGCTCCTGCCGGCCGCTCTATCTATTCTACTGGCAACCCTCAGAGCATAATCCAGTAATTGTATGATTGCGTCAACCATTTAGACTCCCCGGATATTATCCAGCTTAGTTCAGAAGTTTAAAATACGAATTCTATTCTCTGTTCCACTGGGACTTCCTCAAGCGTCGGGAATTGCTTTTGGGGGTGGCATTTCCCACCGGCTTTTCGCCGCGGTAGTCCGGTGCCGTGATATTAATTACCATGCTGATGCGGGGGTCGACCATACGGGAACTGACACGCGGTTCAATTTCATCCAGCGAGTTGCTGGTAGTGATAATGGTGGCTAAACGTGCATTATAGCGATAGTTGATAACCTGATAGAGTTTTTCCTGCGCCCAGGGTGTGGTGGACTGCTCCCCGAAATCATCCAGCACCAGTAAACGGGCATTTTTAACCGCCTCGAAAAGCTGGTCGTAGGAAACTTTGCTTTCGGGATTGAAAGTTTTCCTCAAATGGTCGAGAAATTCCGGTACCACCACAAAAATAGCCGGTTTTTGGGCAGCATAACGCTGATTCACAATAGCCGCTGACAGATGGGTTTTGCCGCAGCCATTGGCCCCCACAAAGACCAGCCATCCGTCCGGTGAATCAGCGTATTGCTGGGCTATCTGGTAAGCATGTTCCAGGTTTTGACGCTTGTCCGGAGGTAAATTCAGCCGTTTGGAGTCGAAGGTTTTAAAAGTCATCTCTTTTTGCAGCTCAAAGCCTTTGCTCCAGCTGTATTCCTGCAAGGCTGAGGCTTTTTCTTCCATAATGAATGTTCGGCTGAGCCTGGGGCTGGACAGACGGGTGCGGATTCTTTCATCCAGTTCGTCAATAGAATTGCCGATGGTGATGACTGTGGGCAGCTCATGGATATAGCGATAGTTCAGCAGCTGGTCCAGCTTTTCTTTTGCCCAGGGCGTTCCAGCCTGGACTCCCAGATCATCCAGGATTAATAAAGGTATATTGCAGACCTTTTCAAAAAGCTCATCATAATGTATTTCACTACCCGGGGCAAAAGCCGAACGTAGATGATCGAGAAGCTCCGGTGCGGTTTGAAAAAAGGCCGGTTGTCCCCTCTTTATGCGCTCATTGGCGATGGCTGCAGCCAGATAGGTTTTTCCGCTGCCGCTGGGGCCAGCCAGCACAAACCATCCTTTGGGTTCCAGGGCATATAGCCTGGCTGCCTCGTAAGCCTTCCGGAACAGTTCTGATTTTCCCGGGTTTTCGCTCAAACCGTCACTGGTGATATTCACAAAATCACAGTCTGCCAGGGTGCCCAGATTGCTGTATTTAAGCAACCGGGTTTCCTGTTCTTTTTCTTTGACAGCTTTGATACAGCGGCAGGCTACTGTCCGGCTGTAGTCAGGCTTTCCCGATGGTAAACGGGGATGAACGAAACCGCCCCCCTTGCATACCGGACAGGTCTTATCACCTATCGGTTCGGGATACTTCTCATCGCTGGACCATATGTCCGTATTTTCCCCGGATGTATTTGTCCGGGTCTGTATTCTTTTTAGGATATCCCCGATATGTTCCATTGTCTTTGCCTTCTATCGACCAGTTCTCCAGGATACGGGCAATATATCTCCAGCTGCGCCTGTTCAACGCCGCAGCTTCCTTGATCGCATCATTTATCCACGTTTCCGGGTAATTCGCCCGGGCTTCCTTCAGTTCCTCTGCAATCAGCGGAGTCAGCATACCGATATTTTGTTCATAAAGAGTAAAAATGTCGGGAAGCTCTTCCATACATATTGGTACCGGGCTTTCCGGTTTTAAGCCGGGCAAAACCATATCGCCATTGCGGATTCTTTCTATAACCAGCCTGTTTGTCTCGTTGTTCAAGAAATAGACGTCTTCAATTATCCCGTTATCATTCAAGGCCAAATGCAGTAAAACACCTTTATCAACCAGAGCCTTCAGGCTTTGCTGCAATATTTCAGGAAAAGACTGCGGCTGCCCCTGAAAATCACTTGCCCTGTTGAAGTGACCTAACAACTCCTGATGAGAAACAAAACGTACATTGCCTTTCTTGGGGTACAGAATTTCAAAAAAATAAAAAAGCGCCTTTAGCTCCGTGATATCCGTTATCTGCGGCAGCAGCGAGCTAAACACCACATTCGGTATCGGCGTATACTTTTTGATTCTCTCCGGAAAGCCCTTAAACTCTATCATAATAAACTGGACTCGACGCTGTTTGGCACGTCAACAGGCAGATTTTCAAATTTTGTCAGATTGTGTATAAACTTTAACCGGGTTTCTCCTGTTGGCCCATTGCGGTGTTTGGCAATAATGATGTCCGCCATTCCGGCGGGGTATTCTTCGTTGGGGTGTTTGATAGCCCAGTCTTCCGGAGTGTAATAGTAGTCATCGCGGTAAACAAAAACCACCACATCTGCATCCTGTTCAATGCTGCCGCTGTCGCGGAGGTCAGAAAGCTGCGGTTTGCGGGATTCCCGTTGCTCGGTTGCCCGGCTGAGCTGGGAGACCACCAGTACCGGTATATTCATTTCGCGAGCCAGTACTTTTAGAGACCGGGTGATATAGCTGATTTCCTGCACCCGGTTGTCTACCCGCGTATCCCCCTGGACCAGGCCTAAATGATCGACGATAATCATATTAATATTCCGCTCAAAATGCAGACGTTTGGCTTTACTCCGCATCTCGATCACCCGCATCTGTGGAGAATCGTCAATGTAAATCGGGGCTTCAGACAGGATACCGATGGCATCCATTATCCTTTTTTCTTCTTCCGGAGACCGCATGCTGAGAAGTACCTTCCGCGTATTCACCGAGGCTTCACTCGCTACCAGCCGGTTTACCAGTGATTCCTGGGACATCTCCAGACTGAACATGGCGACACAGGCATTGTGTTCTACTGCCGCATTACGGGCAATATTGAGAGCCAGACTGGTCTTGCCCATGCTGGGACGTCCGGCGATGATAATCAGATCTGAACGCTGAAAACCGCCCAAAAAATCATCCAGACTGCTGAACCCGGAAGGTACCTGATGCATTTCACTGGGTTTAAGTGCATCTTCCTCCTGCGAGGAATCAGCTTCAAGGATATTATCCAGGATATCGCGGATATGAACAAAACCCCGCGGGCTTCTGCCGTGGCGTAAATTGTAGAGGATATCTTCTGATTTGTCCAGACTGGCATCAACATCCGGGCCTGCCTGGTAACCGATACCGGCAATCTGGTCGGATGCAGCAATCAATTTACGCATCATGGAAAGCCGGTAGACTATTCTGGCATAATACTCTACATCCAGTGAAGTGGGACACACCGATATCAGGTGACTGAGAAAAGCCGCACCGCCGCAGTTCTCCAGTTTGTCCTGCCGGGCCAGTTCCTGGGCTACCGTAATCTGGTTTATCGAGTCGCTTCTTTTATATAAACCGAGACAGGACAAATAAAAACACCAAATAGGAAAAGACGAGGGGATGTGAACAGTGTATGGTAGTGTGTGTTACGCGGTGT
>CAZIQW010000156.1:5059-5846 GCA_964541585.1 uncultured Dehalococcoidales bacterium
CAGCGGTTACGCTCACTATAAAAATCCGGCGGCTGGATTATGGGTTCAGTCTTGATAATAGCCGAACCGTCAATCAGCAACGAACCCAGGGCGGCTTCTTCAGCATCAATATCGTGAGGCGGCAATCTATCTACCATAAGCTCCTAACCCGGTACACAGGTGAAATTCGAAACAAACCTGAAAATTCATAAGGCAAAACTAGCTATTATATCTTCTTTATTCGGGTTTATTCTCCGGCTCTTCAACCGCTTCCTTAGTAGTTTCCTTATCCTGCTCTTTCTCGATGACATTGACTTTGATTTTGGGCTCGATTTCTTTGGCCAGCTTAACCGGAATATCGTAGCTTCCCAGGTGTTTAATGGGTTCTGCCAGTTCAATCTTTCTCTTGTCTACCGTCTGGCCTGTCGTGTTCTGTAGCTCAGTGGCTATGTTTGCAGCTGTGATGGACCCGTGCATGCGTTCCCTGGCGCCCATCTTTACCCTGAAGGTAATCTCCTTGCCGTCTATCTCCGCAGCCAGTTTCTTAAGTTGCTCAGTCTCGGTTTTAGATTCAATCAGGGCTTTTACCGACTCCACCGCTCCAGGCTGGCTGACTACGGCCAGTTTTTTCGGCAATAAATAGTTACGCGCGTAACCGTCGGAGACCTCTTTGATGTCACCTGCTTTAGCGACATTGGGTACATTCTCCAGAAAAACAACTTTCATCATATCCCCCATACAAGAAAAATTCTAAATTCTAAATACAAAATTAATTGGCGACGATCCTTTTTCTCAAAATTGGATGTTA
>CAZIQW010000157.1:0-5832 GCA_964541585.1 uncultured Dehalococcoidales bacterium
GAGATGGAATCTCGTGACTGGAGTTCAGACGTGTGCTCTTCCGATCTCGAGCTTGCCGGTAAACCGGTGAGCCGGCAGTTTAAGGGCAAACAGGACCACCACCCCCCACAGCACTGGCTGGAACAGGTAGCTCTTCAGCATACCGCTGGCGGGGAGCCGGGGGAATCCCAGATGAATGATGCAGTATACCGCGCAGACCAGGAGCAGAAGATACCAGACCTGGCTGTGAATGCGGGAATGCGTGTGACTAAGCATAGCAGGTTTAATTTACCGCATGGACTGATAGGGGTCAATCGGCCAATATACCGGTCACCGGATAGTTTTTTTACCATGAGGAGCGGGGATTTTGCCTTATAGTTAAAGAATCTGCCGGAAATTGGAGACTCGGTTTACTGCCGCATCAGCATCCGGCGTCTAATCCAGAAATAAATGGCCAGGGAGATGGCAACCACGAGTAATGCAATGAGCATTACCGGCAGCCAGTTGAACGGAGCGGCCGTTTTTTCTTCCTTGACGGATGCCGGCGGATTGTCCGCGGGGGGTAAAGGAGGGATAGTCTCATTCCCGGCGGTTATCGCGGCCGGCGCAAAGAGCGCTGTCCCATCCGGCGTCAGTTCGGACAGCGTGCCGGGCTCAGTGCCGTTATCAGAGCTATCGGCCGCATTGCTTCGGGTGCTCTTTTGGGCCGGAGGCGTTGGGGTTCCTTTATCCCCGGAATCTTTCTTTTCTTCGTCTTTGTCCCCGGCATCTTTATCCCCGGAATCTTTATCACAGGGGTCTTTGTCTTCCCGGAGGGTAATGGACAGCTTGACCCCGTAGGCAGAGAGCTGCCGGGCGGACTGTTCCACCCGGATGTGCAGCGCGCCGGCAATCTTGCCGCAAGACGGTATCTCCTGTCCGACAGCGATGCCGCTGCAGCATACAGTCAGGTCCGGGATATCCTCCGGTTCCGGAGTACAGGGGTCTTCATCGATGATGATATCCAGGATGGTCCCGCAGACGGTTTTGGGGCAGGCAAAGGCGAAGAAGACCGTGGGATAGTAACCGGGATAAGCGTTTTCCAGCTTTACCGTGATGGACCGGGAATCGGCGGACAATTTGGAAGTCGTCCGGGCCACGTCCTTGGTGTAGCGGGGGGTGGACGGACATACCGGTTCATCGCAGCAAACCGAGAACCGGCCGGGTAAAGCGTAAGGGTCGCAGCTGCTGGTGCAGCCCCAGCCGAAATCGTATTCCTTGCCCCGGCCGTCGTCATCGGGGTCGAGGGCCGGATTATCGACCTTACCGTCATCATTGGAAAAGGTCCAGATGAAGATGCAGGAACAGTCCCCGACGGTGGCTGGGCCCTTCTTCTCTCCCCGGGTTTCCGTGTTCAGGCCGTAGGCCATGCCCGTGGCGGAGAAGGCTACCATCATTGCCAGGAAGAGGGCAATTACTTTCCCCAGTTTACTGTTTAGCTTCATATCCGGTTGCCCCTTTGTCGTTCTGCATATATCCGGTTACGGAACGTAGTTAGTCCAGAGCACTCTTTCGATGTAAATATCAAAAACGATATCCTCAGCTACCTCATTATTTTCGTTTTCCGGGTCGTTTTCGTCCCCGGGAGCAGTAAGGGTAACACTGACCTGACCGGTTTCAATAGAGTCCGGGTATACAAAGTCGCCCACGGCCAGGCCGGTGATGCTAACGTCTGTCCCTGCGGGGACACCCCTGGCTTCCAGCGCCTGGATTCTCACCGGGACGGTGCCCTGGTGATGGACGGCAAAGCTGGCGAGATATTCCACCCCCGGGTTCGGAGTCGTAACGGTGACCCGGAGAGTATCTGCGTCCCGGACCTCGATGGAAATACCGCCGGTACCGCCGCCGACCAGCTCGCTGTCCCAGGTGCCCGTGTTGACATCGCCGTCGGTAATGCTTTCATCAAACCACATGGCGTGGCCGGTACCGGCGGCTCCCAGGGCCAGGAGCAGGGCTATAATCAGCAGGCTAATTTTGTTCATCTTTGATTCAGCTCAGTTTCTCCTTTATCTGCTTACGAGTCCGGGAAAAACGGTAAACCGGCTTTACCGGCTTTCCCGGACATTTAAGGTTACCAACACGGGGGAGAGGAAACTCCCCCCGTGTCACCGTTTATCGATTTATGGCGACTGATACTCGTTCCACTGGACGGCTTTCAGGGTCACCAGGAACTGGTAGGGCTCCGTGCCTTCCAGTCCTCTGCCTTGCTCGGCGGTCTGCATGACCAGCAGCTTGAAGCTGGTGGCCTGCTCATCGCCGTAATGGAGCTGGTCGCCCAGGGTAGTGTTAATGCCCACCCAGTGAATCCAGATTTCGCCGTCCGCCTCGGGATTCTGCCAGTCCGTATCACTGGCGATGGTAAAATTCAACGGAGTAATTTCGATAGCCTGAATACGGACGGGTATGGTGCCGCAGTTTCTCCATTCCAGCTGCCAGTCGGCATAGTAGCCGGGATAGGCATTGAAGACCGTAATCAACAAAGTTTTATAGTCAATGCCGTTTTCATCCTCGTAATAGAGAATCTCGGTACAGGCTACATTCTTATCCCAGTACCGGTCGTTGCCAACGGGAAATTTGGGGTCCATGCCCGGCACAACCTGGGGCGGTGGAGGAGGGGGGTCGCCTTCGGTTCCCAGACAGTAATCGGAATCGTTGAAACCGGACCATTCCACGCAGACCGTACCGGTATCCACCGAGCCCCGGATGATGATTTCATCCGACCACATGGCGTAACCGGCGCCCAGAGCCCCCAGGGCGATAATCAGGGTCAGTATTAAAAGTCCTGTCTTTTTTACCATAATATCCAAACCTCGATGTTTCTATATTTCTGTAACGGCATGATTAAACCGGGCAACCGGGGAGCAGCGCTCCCCGGCTTGTAAGGGTTTTATTCATCGCCATTGGGGCATTCAGGTAGTATGACCTCAGGAGCTGCCTCATTCCACTGGTAGGCCACAATCTTGGCCACGAAGCAGGCACTCTTTCCGCTCAAAAATTCTTTAGAGTTAACTACTTGGTCATCAAGTTCGATTTCCTGTGGAATCTCAATACAGAGGGCTACGTTATATCTGTAACCCTGATGCAGCTGAACGACATCACCGATTTCAACCTCGTTCTCTTCAGTATCCCATACCTGAACCACATAGTTTATATACCCCAGATCCCAGAGGTCTGCGAACGCTTCTGCATCTTCTCCGCAGACAGCAATATCAGCAGCTACATGGACCGGTATGGTACCAGTATATTCTCCGCCGAAATCAGCACAATAAATTTCACCCGGGAACAGATTGTCGAAGGTCATGATAACATCTGCATCACTGTTAACAGCTTCTTCAGCCGTTGCATAAGCAACCAGAAGATAATTTCCTTCCATTGGTTCATCAGAGTTTATCAGCTCATTGTTATCAAGGTCTTTGTAGACATAGGTACTCGAATACTCATCTACTGTGATATCCACGGTACCGGTATTGACCGTGCCCTTGATAACAATCTCGTCCGACCACATGGCATAACCGGCGCCCAGGGCACCCAGGGCAAAAACCAGAGCCAGGATTAATAAACCGACTTTTCTCATTGCAGCTTCTCCTTTATTTATTTTTTCTTCTTTATTTGTGAATTTATATTTTCTGTAATGATATCTTCTCCCGCCAGTCTTTCTAACCGCCCCTCACCGGCTCCCCCTGCCCGTGAATCGACCGGGGAATATAGGATCCCGGAAACGTCCTTCATTACTTAAAATGTTAAGCGATGCAGGTAAGGATGTCAGTCGTTGAAACGACTATTCTGTGTCAACAAAACGATTAATCAGGGGCTGATACCGGTTCTCCCCATGACAGCCGGCTCATCCGCCAGAGGTGGGAGATTGCATTAGGGGATTGCTTCGCTACGCTCGCAACGACGGAGAGGGGTTAAGGCGCTCACAATGACGGCAATGGGATGGTCACAGACCTTACCTATGATACCCTGACGATTATTTACTTTGATTATCCCGGACTGTCTCATACTGGCTGCGGGATATGTGGTTCCGGTATGATAAAAATGCGGATTGACGGACCGGCTGAAAGGATTTACTATTACGGCGAAAGGAAGGGGGGAAATACTACCAATATCAAATACTACCGATACCACAAATACTACAAATAATTCAATGGGAGAGAAGGAGAAGTATGAGCTATAGGAGATGGATTGCGGTGACTGCGGGAATACTGCTGGGACTGGTTTTTCTGACCTCCGGCATCGGGAAGATTGCCGGGCAGAGCTCCTTATTCATCTCCATTCACAATCTATATATATTTCCGGACATAGTGCGGACACTGATTGTCTACTGGCTGCCCTGGGGAGAAGTGCTGCTGGGGTTGGCGCTGGTGGTGGGTCTGGCCTCCCAGGCTGTCTCATTGATATCCTGTGTACTTGTAGCCTGCTTTATGTATCAGAACACATGGATGATTATGAACGGCTTTAAAAATGAGCCCTGCTCCTGCTTCGGCATCCTGGACCGGATACTGGAGGGGCGTCTTTCGACGATGAACTCGCTGTATATCGATATCGGGATGCTGGTGCTGGCCTTATTGATTTATTTCCTGTCCAGCGGAGGCTTCCGGGAATGGAGGCCGTGGTTCCTGCGGCAGTCCGGCAAAGTCACCGCGCCAGCTGGCGTACAGTGAGCCCGGCGCTGGAGGCGGGATAAAATTTGAGCTCTGCCCCGCTGCCGGGGTCCGGTCCGGCTTCCCGCAGGGTCTCCTCCACCGCGGCGGCCAGGGGAAGCTCCCGGGCGTAGAGCCGGTCTACCAGGGTCAGGGTCGCGCGGTCCACGTACTGAAGACCCACCACAGCGTCCCAGCCGGTATAGGCCGAAGCCCCCTTCCGGATAAAGGCTTCCGCCATCTCGGTGGAATAGAAAGCTTCGCAGCCCATATTGATGATAACCGCGTTGTTAAAGCTTCCGCGCATACAGTCCGTGACAAACCGGGGGCTGATGGCAAAGACCAGCGAGGTCTCGTCCCGGGTTCTGGCCGGAGTGACCTGGTCTTTTATCTGGGCCAGATAGCAGGTCATGCGGCTGTACGGCTGGCTGGTAAACATCCAGATTTGGGTCCCCTCCGGCTTGGTGTTCTTAACGGCGGCGTGGACGCGGAAGAGAATTACTTTGTAGCCGCGTTCGGGCAAGCTCTCCAGAAAGTCCACGGTAATCTCATCACCCTGGAAGACGTCCACTTCATAGCCAAATTCCTGGAAGACGTCCGTGTTAGCTTCCATAAATTCCGGGTTGGGAAACATAGAAAGCTGGTCAATAATAGCGCAGCGGGGGCCTTCGGCCTGGATGGGGACTGCCGGCCGGCTGTTAAGGGTGACGGCCAGGACCACGGTAATCAGGATAACGGAAACGGCGCCGAGCAGCGTCCAGAGGAAGCGGGAACGCTTCCAGAGCGGCAAAGCTGCCGGACGGGGTTTCCTGGATTTACGGCGGTTCTTTCTGGTCACTGGTCTGGCCCACCCTGTTTCGCTTTGAATGAGATTTAACGGCTCTATTGTACACCCTGGTCGGGGTCCTGCCATTGTTGATTTTGCCTATACAGGAGTGTCATTTCACGTCCCCCGAGCCGGAATCCAGTCCGCCGCAGGCGGATAGAAGGCAGAGGCAGGCTTCTCAGTAAGCCTGCCCCGCAAAGCGTTGATAAATGTACCGAGCGTTACTTTTTATTCGGTGGAGCGGCGCCGGGCCAGGACGATTCCGGCGGCTCCGAGGGCCAGCGCCAGCAGCAGCCAGGGGGCTAATAAGCCAATCTTGCCGGCCGGATAGATTTCACCGCCGAC
>CAZIQW010000158.1:0-5822 GCA_964541585.1 uncultured Dehalococcoidales bacterium
TTACTCCTGAAGGAATGGTTCTTAAGGAAGTGGTCGCCGGCCTGACGGCGGATGATGTTCAGTCGGTCACCGAGCCGAAATTAATCATCAGTCCAGACCTGAAAGAAATCGATTTTTAATTACCGGGTTTCAGCTTGAAGCTAAAGATAGCGGATGAAGTAAGAACTTCATCCGCTATTTTCTTGCGTTATATTTTTCTTTAAACACAATTATCAGTATCAAAAGCGGTGATTATACTCTGAACGCCTTTATTGTACGGAATAGACTGCCGGCTTAATTGTCCAGGACGAACTGCGGAATGATTCCGTCCTTTAAAATCCTGCC
This sequence comes from uncultured Dehalococcoidales bacterium, assembly GCA_964541585.1. GTDB lineage: Bacteria > Chloroflexota > Dehalococcoidia > Dehalococcoidales > UBA3254 > CAZIQW01. The sequence continues at coordinate 325 of CAZIQW010000158.1, forward strand.
GTCAACAGGACTGAGGTTGTTCATAATTACCCGTTTATCAATAAGATCCAGCGATGCAGTGAGGGGATCAACTCCACTGATATTCCCCATAATCCAGGGGCCTTCATCAAGCTCCACCATGATAACCAGATACGGAGTCTGTCCTCTGCGGTTCTCAGTGGGTATATAGACCGAGGTAAAAGTAACGATTTTACCCTTACCGGAGAGTTCGACCGGTTCCGTATCCTGGCCGGCACATTTGCGGCAAGCGAGGCGGGGCGGGGCAGTAATAAAACCGCAATCTTTGCATTTCAACCCCAGCAGCCTATTCTCTCCGAGGGTTGCCAGATATTCGTTAATACTGATTTTGGGTTCCATAAAAACTCCAGATGTATAAACTCTAAGCCCCAAGTACTAAACCCTAAACAAATTCAAATTATAAAATACAACATGCACAAACCTGCTTTAACTCTTTTGATTTACCTATCATCTGTTGAATTTTGAGGTTTCCCTTTAGAATCCCTTCTCTAATATTAAATTGCAATGGATACTACCGCTTGAACCCTGGGTATCGGTCAGGCCTATTCTGGCTCCTTCTACCTGGACTTCTCCACATTCTCCCCGCAACTGGTGAAATATCTCATATATCTGAGCCGCTCCGGTGGCTCCTACAGGGTGCCCTTTAGCTTTCAGTCCGCCTGAGGGGTTGACTACCACCTTGCCGCCAATCTCGGTCTCACCCCTGGCGACGGCTTCTCCTCCCCTACCAGGTTCAAAGAATCCCAGGCTCTCAATTGCGAGGATTTCAGATATAGAGAAATTATCGTGAACTTCACAAACATCGATGTCCTGCGGTGTAACCCCAGCCATATCATAAGCCTGTTTGGCGGCTAATTCCCGGGCAATAAGACGAGGCAGAAATTCCTGCTGGCTGGCCAGAGAGCCGGCAGATGCCTGTCCCAGTCCCGTAATAAAAACCGGCTTATCAGTGAGTTTCCTGGCCGCTTCCTCCGAGGCCAGAACTACGGCCGCAGCCCCATCGGAGAAAGGACAGCAGTCATATACCTGCAGGGGCTGGCAGACCACCGGACTTTTAAAGACCTTTTCTACGGTCAATTCCCGGCGCAGGTGTGCTTTGGGATTGAGCAGGCCATATTTGTGGGCTTTAACCGAGACCAGTGCCATCTGCTCCTTCAATTTGTCCATGGGAATACGGTATCTCCTGGCATACAAATGGGTAATCATGGCAAAAATTCCCGGGAAAGTGATGCCCGAGGGATACTCAAAAAATCTATCAACATACATCGCATAAGTCTGGGTGGCCAGCCGAGTACCCATGGACGCTGCTCTTTCCATGCCGCCAACCAGAATCACATCATATAATCCGGACGCTATCCAGATGAAGGCATCGCGAATCGCCACACTGGACGAAGCACAGGCTCCGTCATAGATATTCGCCGGTACATGAGATAATCCCAGATTCTCCGCAGTATAGGTATGGACAATCTGCTGTCCTTCCTCAAAATCACTGAGAACGTTCCCGATCAGTAATGCCTGCACATCCTGTGGTTTAAGCTGGGCTCCATTAAGGGCTTCCATTGCCGCTTCAGAGAAAAGTTCCACATTAGTCCGGGGCTGGGCGCCGCTAAATTTTGTCTCTCCGGCACCCACCACTGCCACTTTTCGCATTAATAACTCCTAGTGATTAACAACCAAATTACAAGATACAATAACCAGTAAATAACCAGATTCCAGGATACAACTCCCAAGTATTGAGCAAAAGGGGATTTGAATCCCCTATCGGACAAGGGTCAAGGGACAAGCATTGAAAACCGGCTATTGGAATTTGTCTGGCGCTTGTTTCCCGGTCACTGGTATGTTTGCTTCCTTCTATCCATTCTTAGTCTCAGGGTTATACACCGCAGAATCTGCCAGAATCTCGGAAATATCCATTACGTTCAAAGCTTCTTCAGCCTCCTTGGTTTTGATACCATCCTGAAACATCTGGAGACAGTAAGGACAAGCTGTGGCCACCAGCTGCGCTTTAACCTGCATGGCCTGCTCGGTCCGCATTACATTAATGCGTTCGCCTACCTTTTGCTCTTCCAACCACATATGACCGCCGCCGGCTCCGCAGCAGAAGCTCCTCTCCCGATTACGTTCCATTTCTACCATGGTGACATCCGGAATGTATTTCAAGAGCTCACGGGGAGCTTCATAGATATTGTTATACCGGCCCAGGTAGCAGGCATCATGATAGGTAACTGTGTACCTGGGACCTTTGGAGATTTTTAATTTGCCTTCCCTGAAAAGCTGCAGAATGAAGTCTGTATGATGAATGACCTCAAAGTCGCCGCCGAATTGCGGATACTCGTTTTTCAAGGTGTTGTAGCAATGAGGGCAACCGGTAACTATCTTTTTGATATTATAGCCCTTCATAATCTCAATGTTTCTCATGGCCTGCATCTGATAGAGGTATTCATTTCCGAGGCGCCGGGCAGGGTCGCCGCAGCAGCTTTCTTCGCTACCCAGCACCCCGAAATTGACCCCGGCAATGGTCAGCAATTTACCGGTTGCCTGAGCAACCTTGAGGCTTCTATCCTCCAGCGCTTCAGTACAACCTACCCAGTACAGGATATCGATATTACTATCGTCTGCAAGGGTCTTGACGCCCATGTCCTCAAACCAGCTAGTACGAGTCAGTAGAGTACCACGCCAGGGGTGCCCCCTGTCCTCAATGCCGCGTAAAGCCCCTTCAGCAGTCTCGGGAATAGAGGCCTGTTCCAACACCAGATTTCGCCTCATTTCATTTATCTTGGTCATCGGCTCCGTCCAGACGGGACAAACCTCCTGGCAGGCAAAACAAGTAGTGCAATTCCAGATAGCCTCTGTTTCGATGACATCTCCAATCATCGCCTTGTCCGGCGCTGCGGTGGCTGCCTCGGGAGTTCCGCCATCATTTTGATTGGGAGACACTTCACCGGCTTTAGTTGCTTTATCTGCTTTAGCCCTGGCTGCCAGCAATGAAGGAGCCCTTTCCTGAAAATTACTCCTGAGGTTCTGAAGTATCGCCTTGGGGCTGAGAGGCTTACCGCTAAGATAGGCAGGACAATTGTCCTGGCAGCGCCCGCACCGGGTGCAGGCGTCCAGGTCCAGAAGGTGCTTCCAGGAAAAATCTTCCACTTTGGATACACCGAAGGATTCGGCTTGTTCCAGGTCGATGGGGACCAGAGCTCCCCGCGGACCCAAATTCCGCCAGAACACGTTTAAAGGGGAAATAAAGATATGCCAGAGACGGTTCCAATACAAAGCGATATAGAACATGAAACCAAAGGCTACGATTGTATGTAACCACCAGGTAGCCCGGTGCCAAAAAACCAGGGCTTCATGGCTTATTCCGCTTAATGAATGGGCCATCAGGAATCCGCCTACTGACCATTGTGACCATCCCGGGTTTTCCGGCAGCTCAGTGGCTGCTATCCGGAAGCCCTCAACAACAAAACCGGTTACTATAATCAGCACAATCGCTAATATCGCCATCAAGTCACCCCGCTGGTTATCCAGCCTGGCAGGTTTCCGGACATACCGGCGGATGACAAGCATAATAATACCGATTAACGCCATAATGCCGCCGATATCGGCAATCAACGAATGGGCAAAATATACATTACCTAAAATAAACTCGTAAACATAATGGCTGATAACGTCCATAGCGGTGCCAAGAAGGAGCAGGAGACAACCAATAGCAACCAGAAAGTGAGCAACGCCGGGATAGAATTCACGCGGCATCAGGTCTTGCAGTCGGTAAGGACGGTGGCCTGCATTTTCCGCCACCCCTATGAATTTACGGTGAATTATACCGTCAACAATGGCAGTTTTAATAAAGGCCTTCCACCTTTCAACCAGATTACCCTTTAACCGGGAATCCGGTTTTCCAAGGTGCCACATCTTATAACGTCGTATTACAACGTAAGCCATTAAGGCTATAAGTGCCACACCGATAATATAGATTATTTCGCCAAACGGGATATTCCACAATACCTCTCTTGCGGGTTCAGCATGCATAGATGACCTCCAATCAGCTCAGTACCATTCGTTCTATCTATTTTAGCGCAAACGGGCTACAGAGACAAAAATTCCTATTATTACAGCGATAATATCAAACGGACTGAAGTGCCAGCCCCAGAAGGTGAAGGCACCGATTAAATAAGCCAGCACCACGGTAAGACCGCCAATAATTACCAGACCTTTACCACATTTTCGGTTGACTGCCAGGCTGATTCCTTCTCCGACTCCATAACCAACAGCCGCAGCAATCAAAAAATTAAAGAAAAAAGAAAATATAACCATCTGGAGAAAACCCCAGATAACTCCACCCACAATCGCCAGACCCAGCCCGGCTCCAACTGCTCTCAGGTAATACTTTGGAGAGACCTGGTAAGTAGGCACACGAGTTAGTTTCGCACAGGCAGGGCATCTGCCTCCAACAGGTGTCTGTACCATACATTTAGGACAAATGGGGTCTCCGCATTTACCGCAGCTAAGGCCGGTTTCGGTTCCCGGATGTCGTTTACACTGTGCCATTATATTGCTTATCCAATCTATTTTTAATCATGTAATTTCCCGTTTTCGATTATTTTCTGCGTGATGTATCCGACTTTTTGGATTTATCATCCTGGGGTCTCTTGTCAGGTCGCCTGTTCATCCACGCATTGGCATCCCGGATATCGCGATCAAAAAGCAAACGGTTTAGCAACAATTCACGGGTACTAACAGAAAACGATTCAGCAGTCCGGGGAGCAGTGAGACGCCGGATAATCAGCAGCAAAAAAAGGACCGTCAATCCCAGGGTTAGAGCCTGCGGTTCATGGAGAACCGCACTGGTTATCGGCAAAGAAGCGATGGCAAATATCAACGGTAATGGAGAACTTCCAATAAAAAGGGTAAAAAGAGCACAAAAAATAAAACCCGGAATGCCCAAAGGAAGAAGAAACAAACCTATTCCTACAGTAGTAGCCACACCTCGCCCGGCATTAAAACGGAGGAAGACCGGCCAGTTATGCCCGATAACCACTGCCAGACCGATAGCCATCTGAAGCGCTATATCCATCCCCAGCAGTTGAGCTATCCCAACCATCAAAATTCCCTTGATAAAATCATAAAGAAAGACAACGACCCCGAGCTTTTTGGAAAAATTCCGGAAGACGTTACTTCCACCCACCTGGCCACTACCATATTTTCGGATATCCACCCCATAACGCCACTTTACTACCAGATAAGCCATCGGTATCGAGCCAATCAGATAAGAGGCTGTTAATAGCAAACCGAATTCAGGCATCTCTATTCTTTTTTTCTCTCCAGGGTCATGAGACGTTCAATAGATTCCACTGGGACTTCAACCGAACCCAATTGTGACTCAGCAAGGACGTCCAGCCCGTGGAAATCGCTGCCGCCGGTAGGGACCAGATCATATTTGTCAGCTATCCGGCGTAACTCCTCTACCTGTTCCGGTGAATAAC
>CAZIQW010000159.1:0-5813 GCA_964541585.1 uncultured Dehalococcoidales bacterium
TTAATTTAAAGGGTGGTGTTGTCTGTGTCCCCAAAGAAGCCGAAAACGACAGACCTGGCGGAAAACAGAAAGAATGAGATAATCGATGTTGCTTTAAAGTTGTTCGCCCAGCAAGGCTATCATTCTACAACCCTGGACGAAGTAGCCGCCAAAATTGGGGTGACCAAGGCAACTCTTTACTATTATTTTCGCAGTAAAGAAGAAGTATTAAGGGCTATTTTAAACAGAAGTTTGAACCGCATGCAAAAGACTCTGGAACTGGGTAAGTCCCCTTTGTCCACCAGAGACAAATTGCGTCGTTTTATTGAATACCATGTTGAATTCAGTGCGGATACAGCCGAGCTGGCAAAAATCACCTTTGAGCAGGTAAACGTCCTGCCCAAGAGGTCGCGTGAAGCTGTCAAACGGAAGCAAAGAGAAGTCGATGTACTTTTAGAGAACATCTTACAGCAGGGTATTGATGAGGGCATCATTGTTACCGGTGATATCAAGATTGCTGCATTTGCTATTATCGGTTTATGCAACTGGACCTACCACTGGTATCAGCCTGGTGGTAAGCTGAACACTCAACAGATTTCGGACATCTATGTAAATCTGCTGGAAAACGGCTATCTGAAAAAATTGCCCTGTTCGGAAGAGCCGGCAGAGCAAGAGCAAGATTCAATCCCGGTTCCTGAGATTGAACCTGAGAAAAAAGCCAAGCCGCGCAGAAAACGTGCCAGCAAGGTAAAATAATCATATTCTGCCAGATGCAACCCTGTAGACTGTCTTGGTCAGCCCGTTTACTCTCCTTTAAACTCCGGTCTTTTTTTTTCAACGAAGGCTTTCATGGCTTCTTTGCGGTCTTCAGACCTGAAACATGCGGCAAAATAGCGTTCATCCATGTCAAGGCCCTCAGCGAGGCTCATATCAATTCCCGTATTAAAGGCTTTTTTAGCCAGAGCCAGAGCAATGCTGCTTTTATCGGACAACTTCTGAGCGAGGGTCAGGGATTCGTCCATCAGTTTTTCCCGGGAGACTACCCTGTTGATAAAGCCCAACTCCAATGCAGTAGCAGCATCAATCTCGTCGCCGGTGAAGACCAGTTCCTTGGCCTTAGTCATCCCTATCAGCCGGGTCAGCCTCTGGATTGCTCCTCCTCCCGGAATAATTCCCAGGTTTATCTCCTGCTGGGCGAATCTGGCATTTTCCGAGGCAATTCTTAAATCACAGCACAAAGCCAGCTCGTTTCCTCCGCCGTAAGCATACCCGTTAACGGCGGCAATTACCGGTTTGGTCAGGTTATATATCTGGTCTCCCGCCCGGCGGGCTATTTTTATGAAATTATTAATGTCAAAGTCTTCTTTTTGCATTTCTGTGATATCGACCCCGGCGGCAAAGGCCCTGTCGCCGCTGCCGGTGAGAACTACTGACTTTATCGAGGCGTCTTTTTCCATATCCGTAAACATGGCGTACAGTTCGGAAAAGACGTCGATATTAAGGGCGTTTAAAACTTGAGGACGGTTTATAGTGACTATACCGGTACCATTCTCTCTGGAGAAAAGTAAATATTTATAGTCCAACTTTGTCCTCCCCCGGATTATTCCCGGAAAGGTTTAAGGCCGGTTTGAATTTGGGCACCGCGATTTCTTCCGTGACGTCTTCGAAAAACACTTCAACCGGCATATCAATTTTTACCTCTTCCGGTTTGCATCCGATAATATTACTCTCCATTCTCGGGCCTTCAGATAATTGAATAATGGCCACGACATAAGGTATTTCTTGTTCGAAAGCCGGGTGGAAAGCGACGTGATAGACCACGAAGCTGTATATTTTCCCTTTACCGCTCGTCTTGACCCATTCAAAGTCCATGGAATGACACGCGGGACAGAGGATGCCGGGTGGGAAACGGATATATCCGCATTGAGAGCATTTTTGCATGCGCAGTTCGTGGTTTTTGCAACATTCCCAGTACCGGCGGTTATCATCGGTGATTATCGGTAAAGGCCTGGCCTGGTAAGTCATGAGCTGTCACCTCCTTAAAATAAGCGTACTATGAGTTTGCATTGCGCCGCCGTTATTGCCCACCAGAATAATTTCAGGGTCTTTGTTCTCGGTTCTATCTCCCAGTTGTCTTTCACCGGCTTCACCTCTCAGCTGGACAACGGCCTCTGTCAGAGGAGTAAAACCCATTTGATAGGCTTCCGACAGAAGCCCCCCTGAAGTATTCAGCGGAAAATCTCCTCCGGGGCCTATACGCTCGGCTTTGAGAAAATCTTTTCCTTCTCCCCGACCGAAAAAACCGTAGTCCATGAGCTCCACTTCTACGGTATAGGTAAAACAATCGTATAGTTCGCAGGCATCAATATCTTGAAGACTGATTCCGGCCATTTTGAAAGCAGATTCCCCGGAACGCTTCGCCCCGGTGGGGCCGAGGAGATGGACAGCCTGGGGTGTATTAACAACCGGATGGTCCTGTCCCCAGCCCATAATATAGACAGGACGCTTCCGACAGTCTCTGGCCCTTTCCGAGCTGGTTACCACGAAAGCCCGTCCGCTGTCCGATATCTGGCACATATCAAACAGCCGCAGAGGGCTGATTATCATTTTTGAATTGTAGTAGTCCTCATAGCTCATGGGTCTGCCGTACATCATGGCTCTCGGATTGAGATTGGCCCACCTGCGTGTAGCCACGGCTATTTCTTTCCAGGTTTCAGGACCGGTATTATACTCGTGCATGGCCCTTTGGGCTCCGAGAGCATAGCTGACAGCCGCGCCGAACATGCCGTATTCAGGCCCGCCGTTTAAAGCTGTGCCGTATTCACTGGGGCCGGAGCGTGCATTTTCGCCATAAGTGCAGACAATATAATTGGCCATACCGTGATTAACCGCCCAGGCGGCATGCTGCGCGATACAGCCGGCAGAGGCTCCCCAGGCGTCCTGGGCGGATAAAAACCTGACGCGAATTCCCAGGTGCTGGGCTACCAGCACCGGAGTTACCGATATGTCTCCCATAGTCGGCTGGATTAAAATACCGTCTATATCTCCGATACTGAGCCCGGCATCGGCAATAGCGTTCCTGGCCGCTTCTAAATGGAAGCTCAGGGAACTTCTGCCGCCGATTTTTCCCTGAGGAGTATAGCCAACTCCGACTATGGCCGCTTTATCTTTCATTGTTTCCATATTTAACGCCTCTCCATTAAATTCTGTAACACATACACCCTTACACCCGAATCATGCCGGGAACACCCCGTTCTTTTCATATCGCGGAAGAGGGTGCCCGGGCCCGGTTACATGCTGGCCTGGAATTCTCCGGCCAGTGCGGTGGTAATGCTCCCATCTAATACTCGATCGGCGATATCCTCATCATTCATTCCCAGAAGCTGTTTGAAGACGTATTCATTATGCTCTCCCAAACAGGGTGAAGGCCCGGTTATTTCACGGGGATTATCGGAAAGGATAAAACAGGACTGGGCTTCATAGTTTTGCATCCCCATAACCGGGTGGGTCAGAGGTGTGAAATATTTACGTACCTTCAATTGAGGGTCGGAGTATAAATCAGACGGTTTCTTAACTACCCCGGAGGGTATCCCGGCCTGCTGAAGAATGGTTTCCGCATCTTCGGGACTGTATCTGGCAGTCCAGTCGTTAATTAATTTTTCCAGTTCTTCCTCGTGTTTCTTTCTCTGTTTGAGCGTGGAGAATCTGGCCTCTCTGTCTGGAGACGGAAGGCCGGTCGCCGCGCAGAAATTTTGCCATTGCTCATCATTAATTACGGAGATGGCTATCCAGTTATCATCTCCTTTGCACCGGAAAACACCGTGCGGTGCGGCTTCAGGCAGTCGGTTCCCATCTCTTTTCATAATATTGCCGTTAATCTGGTAATCCATAACCGGGGGAGAGATGAAATGCAGTGCTGATTCAAATTGTGACTGTTCCAGGTACATCCCCCTGCCGGTCCGGCGGCGATAATCCAGGGCGGCTATCAATCCAAGGGAAATGAACCGGGTACATATATAGTCAGTATAAGCTCCGTAAGGCGCTGCGGGCATACGGTCTGGCCAGCCGCTGAGTTCGGTAAAGCCGCATAAATTCACGGCGTTCTGGCCATAGCCGGCATAGCTGGAATGAGGCCCGTCCTGGCCCTGCATGCTGGAACTGAGGTAGATGATTTCCGGTTTGACGCGCCTTACATTCTCATAGTCCAGCCCCATTCTGGTCATGGTCCCGGGAGAAAAGTTTTCGGTCATGATATCTGCCCACTCGATTATTTTCCAGGCCAGTTTTTTCCCTTCGGGATGCTGTAAATCTATGCTGACGCTGTACTTGTTGGAGTTGTGTCTGCCGTAAAACATACTGGTATCGACGGACGGAATGCCGTTAACAAACGGACTGGAGCAGCGAAGCGTATCCAGACGCCTGTGCGATTCGATTTTAATCACGGTAGCGCCGTGCTCTGCCAGATACCTGGAGGCTGACGTCCCCACAACCACCCAGGAAAACTCGGCTATCTTGATATCTTCAAACAGTGGATTTTCACCCATTTCCGCTCCCGGCATTAAATTATCCTGTGATTCTTGAATCTATCGATGTCACTCTGCGACATTCCCAGCTCCCGGAAATAGATTTCTTGATTATGCTCGCCGGTTAAGGGCGCTCTTTTCCTGTATTCGATGGAGATGCCCCCGAAATTGAGGAAGGGCCCGCAGTAAGTTAATGTATCGTTCAGCTCCGGATGATAGATTGCCTTCCAGAAATTTCGCGCCTTTAATTGAATATCCCCACTGATATCCCGGGTATTTGAAACAGGGGCTATTAATATCTGTCTTTTAAAAGCCCCCTCCTTATAAAGCTCTTGCTTGGTTTTGGTGCCGGTGAATTGCTCGATAGCATCCCCCACTCTATTTGCGATTTCCTGGTTCATGGTTGCGGCATTATAGTCTACTGCCCAGTTGAGCTCAGTCAGCCATGCAGGAGCCATTTCTTCCTCAGCCATCCATTTAACCAGTCTCCTGGATGACGAAACAAAGGGCTCGATGCCTCCTTGAGCCAGTATCATCACATAGCCGTCCTTGCATCTGAAGTAAATCGGCTGGCGGACTCCCGTACCCGGTACGTAGGAACAGCTCCCGAGTCTCGTGAATTCCACCCGGTTTACATCCCACATCTGCAGAACATTCATGTTGGGCGAGACGGCGCACTCCTGCATGGAAACATCGACGTGCTGTCCTCTGCCGGTCTTCCAGCGCTGCCAGAGGGCGGTCAGAGAACCGATGGCCCCGTCGGTACCGCCAAAAAGTCCGGACTGGGGAAAGCTAATCCAGACAGGCGGCTGGTCTGGATAGCCGCAGGCGTTCAGATAGCCTCCGCTGGCCCAGATGGTCAGGTCGCTGGCTTTGTAGTGTGCCCGGGGTTCTTTTTGCCCGAACGGGGTTATTGATGTCAGAATAATGCCCGGATTGATAGCGCACAAATCGGCATAGCCCAGGTGCAGTCCGTTCAGATATCCCGGTTCGAATGATTCCAGGACAATATCGGCAGTTTTGACCAGCTTCTCAAATAATGACTGTCCTTCGGGCTGGTTGATATCAAGGGTTATTCCCCGTTTATTGGCGTTGTAAGCCATCCAGAAAAGGCTCTTTTCCGGGTCGGGCATGTTCTGATAATAGGGTGCGGTCCGGGAACAGCTGCCGCCGGGAGGCTCAATCTTAATGGTGTCAGCTCCCAGGTCGGCCAGCAGCCTGCCTCCCAGCATACATCCTCCTTCGGTTAAGTCCAGGACCCGGTAGAGATCGGAAGAGCACACGTCTGAACTCCAGTCACCGCTCATTATC
>CAZIQW010000160.1:0-5251 GCA_964541585.1 uncultured Dehalococcoidales bacterium
TGTGAACATATGCCCCCGGAGCCAGTATGAGATTCATGTCACGTGCTTTTACATCCACTTCCTGGCGGATAGCGGCAATATAGGGTGCGGTTGATAACTGCTTTACCGGAAGTCCCAGCAAAAGATGGTGTATCGCTGTATTACCCACTATTACTGCATCCACGATGTCTCCGGGAGAAACGCCGGCATCGCGGCAAAGCTCGCCAGCCAGGTTGTTGATTTCATCAATCAGTAGTGTCTGAAATCTTTTTGCCTCATCAAATGAGCTTGAGGCCCTGGATATCCGGGTCACAATATCCTCTCCATAGCTTATCTGCGGATTCATTACCGCTTTGCGGGTAACTGTCTCTCCGGTTTCCAGATTAATCAAATAACCGGCTATCTTGGTAGTCCCTATATCGAGGGCATATCCATAAGGTATCGTTCCGGAAGGCCCAATGTGAATTACTTCGTCACCCCTCCGGAAAACCCGGCATTCCCATTGATACTCGCGGAGCAGATTGGATATTTGCTGTAAAACCCGGAAATCAATCAGGTTGCATTTGAGATTATATTCCCGGTTAAGGGTTTCAAGCAGCCTATCGGCATCAGCGGTAATGTCGGTCAGTGTGGGCGGATTGAGAATTAGCCGATAAGATTCAATAGCAGGTTCCGGTTTGACCGGTATCTCTATTCCCTCTACCTGGGTTCGCTGAAGAGTAGTCATGGATTCCGGGGGAAGGTATATCTTGCAATCTCCCAGATGGTAAGCCTGGCAGGCAAGCCGCCAGCCCTTATCTATCTCTTCCCGGGAGAAAAAGTCAAGCTCGTTTGGTGACGGTGGAGTCGACTTACCGGTAATAATCTGAATGCGGCAGGAATGACAGGTACCGCGCCCGTCGCAAAGGCTGGCAAGGCCGATTCCCAGTTCCCGTGCGGCATCGAGAAAGGATTGCTTTTCCGAAAAAGTTCCCCGCCGTCCTACCGGTTCAAAATCTATAACATGTTGTTCCGTCATCAAATACTCCTTAACCGTTCAGAAATTGAATATACGGACATCCGTTTACCTTTAGTGTATCCGATAAGAGTAATCCCCAGTTTTTTAGCCAAAATAATTGCCCTCTCAGTAGGAGAGGTTAGAGAGGCAATTACAGGTGTTTCCATCTTCCCGGCCTTGCGTACCATCTCTGAAGAGAGGCGGCCGCTGGTAACGATTATCCTGTTATTGGTTGATAGCTTTCTCAGAAGACATTCTCCCTGGATTTTGTCCAGGGTGTTGTGTCTCCCTATATCCTCCGATATTACCAGAATATTCTCTTCATCACACAAAGCGGACGTATGAATACCTCCTGATATCCGGTATATATCCGCTTCCATTAACATTTTCTCCATGAGATTAATTATCTGAGACGGCATAACCTTAAGACCCGAAATAATTGTTTCCGGTTCGTCGCTGGTCAGTGAAACACCTCCTCCGCAGCCGGAAGTAAGTATACGTTTCTGAGGTAAGACAAAATCCGTTTTATTTAAGCGAATATCAGCCAGGGATTCCTCCTCGCATATTCGCATGCTCAAAACATCTGACATGCCCGATATCACATTCTCGGAATACAGGTAGCCCAGGACCAGACAATTCAGCTTGTTGGGTGTGCACAGAGAAGAGACCAGCTCCTGATTGTTTACATATATCGTCAAAGCTATCTCTCGCGGTACCGCGAGAGATAGCTTCTGCCACTTGCCATCAATATAGTTGTAGGTTTCCATATCCGGTGCAATACCCGGAATGGTATCCTGATTAATGCTGTTATCCATGGCGTCATTAACCGGCATTATGAGTACTCCTGATTATCGATATTCTTTCCATCCCAATATAACACAGATTTTCGACAAGTTTCACTCCTGACAGATATCCACAGGGTCTTTTTGTTGTGTCATTCCGGGCTCATTGTTTGTCATTCCGGCCCCCGAGCCGGAATCTACCCGTCTCCTTTTGCCGTTCCTCCCTCAGGATAAGGGAGGTTAGGAGGGATTTCTAAATCCCCCTCAATCCCCATTATCAATAAGGGGGAATATTGGAGATACCCTTTGCCCGCTCAAAGCGGCAGACCCCAGCTTTCGCAGGGATGATAATGAAAATGAAATCTGTAAATATTCATTTGTGTTATGGAATTTCTGATACAATTGAGTTGCACCGCACCAGACCTTCGGCGACATCGCCAAGACCAAGTTCTTGAAGTTTCTCATCTGTTTGGAGGCCGCTTCGAATGTCCCATCTTCTCAGGGCATAGTATTCGTCCATAACCTTGTCAAACTTGTCCCGGTCTATAACCGCACCTTCTTTACTGATAGTCTTTCCGTTTTCACCGGGCAGTAAAAACTCAGGATTAAACCGGCATTCAGGTTTATACGCGGACCATTGTAGCGGTACCGTATAACTGAACTCAGGAAGTTTGTCAGCGTCTCTACCCTGTCGTCCTTCTCTGATAAGAATAGATCTCTGGAGGTTAAAAACCCTCTCTCCAATTCTGTAAAGCGACAACTCATCAGCTTCTTTTCCGGTGACGGCAGAGAATATCCGGCTTTCCACTGTAGAATCACCCACATGGTCTGTGGAATGTCTGACATGGGCTATCGGCCACGAGTAATTACAGAGTACCAGGCACTCATTTGCATACTGTCGGTCCTGGATCATTTTGGCTGCCAGCGCTTTATTTTCATAAGTGGAAAAATCAGCCGACAGTTCGCTGCCCCAGAATTTGGCCCCAATCATCCTGACTGTATCCGTGGAAACATATGCCCCTTCAAGACTTTCTTTCCAGGCATGCCAGTGAAGCATTAGCATGGATATTTCATGTAATTGCTGAATCGGCCGTTTGGGCTCCAGCGCATAGAAAATTCCCGTGGTGATATACATTCTGGGGTCATAGACAAAAATCTCTCCGGTTCCGGGGAGAACCAGATCTCCAATTAATCCTCTGGCCTTTTCTCCAACCGAATCAGCTGCACTCGTAATACCCCGGGCCAGTATCTCTCCAAATCCATCGCGCAGGGCTATTTTTTCAATTACGCTTTCGATAAACTCAAGACTACCGAACCGGGAAACGGGTATTCCTGCCTGTTCGTCAGTCAGTATGCCGGCTTTAAAGCACCTGAAAAGCCATATTATCAGGGGTTCGATTACCATTGTATCCAGTCCGTATTTATTACACAACCGGTTAGCATAAAATGGAACATCGTTTGGCTGCTTATAGTAACCCATCGCCGGCCCGATATAGAATCCGGCAGACTGGCACATGGATTTTCCTTTTTCACCTTTAAGTGTTTCCTGTATCGTCTTAGTGCAGCCTGCTATACATCCACGGCAGGCACTCTTCTTTTTGGGAATCGTGAAGTTGGGTGGTGTAATTGTCCTGTCCCTGGTCAAACGGCTAACATACCGGGTTACATCGAGGAGTTTTCCCGGATTAGCCGCCATAATCCTGCGTCTGCCGCTCACCGCCATAGCTTTTAATCTCTTGGATCCCATTACTGCACCAAAACCACTGGAGCCGGAGGATTCATCATCAGTGACTATCGTCGCATAACTGACTTTATTCTCTCCGGCTTTGCCGATAGTCAGTACGTTCACGGCATTTCCCATTTCCCTTTTCAGTACATTTCCTGATTCCAGAGGACTTTTCCCCCAGATAGCCGAAGCATCCCTGATTTCCGCCTCAAGATCATGTATCCATAAATAGACCGGTACATCTGATTCACCCTGGATGATAACTCCATCAAAACCAGCAAACTTTAATTTGACTCCCCATCCTCCGCCGATGGCGGCATAAGAAAACCCTTCCGGAGTGGTATTGGGAGATTTACCGCAAACCTGTAACCTTGACCCTGCCAGACCGTTAAATCCGGCTAAAGGCCCCGTCATAAATATCAGCCGGTTTTCGGCATGATATGCGCTGTAGCCGGGAAACATTTCATCCCAGTAGATTTTGGCGGCAATGCCCCTCCCACCGATGAACTTATCGGAATAATCAGCAGTAGGTACTGTAGATATCTGTTTTAAAGACAAATCCGCCCTTAGAATTTTACCCGCGTATCCGAAATCCATATCTATTGGTTTACTCCATCAGGTTTTGATTTTATCACAGGTGCGGTCATAAAAGTTAACGGGTATCAACAATAATAGCCACTTTAATCATGAATTACTCAATTCCAATTATAACGCAGGGGCTTCTTCCGTCAGAAGGATGAGGAGGCTAACTTTCTGGCTTTTATCAGGTCTTTCTCAGTATTAATATTGAAAAAACTCAGGTGCTGAATATCAAATCTTTCTATTTCCTCTATGCTTAAGTACCGTACCTTTACATGCGATAATAGTTCGATAATTCTCAAATTGGATTGTACAATTTCCTTTAAAAACGGCAGGCAATTCTTGGAATAAACAGCATGCAGAGGTTCAAACATATTATTTCTCTTGTGAGCAACCAGGTCGAAGTCTTTCGCTATATCAGTCATGTAATAAAGTAGTTCGGGGTTTAAAAAAGGCATGTCAGAGGCGACCACCAAATTATGAAAGGAACTGGAAGCAACCAGGCCGGAGTATATTCCTCCGGACATGCCTTTCTGTGGGTATATGTCATCAACTAGTTTTAGCTTCGGATAATTGTAAAATTTTTGAGTCGATGAATTTGTTGATTTTACAACAATAATCTCGCTGTTTAAGGATTTGAGAGCACAAATTACTCTTTCAAATAATGTTTTTCCTCCCACTATTTCCGCCGTTTTGTCACGGCCTAAACGAGTGCTCTTTCCTCCGGCAAGAACAATACAGCCGATATCCAAATTTGTTATCCCCGTTTCTCAGTATATTCGCTTCTGATGTTGTCAGGCCCCAAAATAGGTAGCTTTGAAAAGTTCTCTCATGTTTTCGGTGGTGCATTTCTCCGGATTGGAAATAAGTGGTGGCAAATTCGGGTTTCCATTGAACTTATTTATAAAATCCGGTAACTCAGCCTGGAATACGCTCTCTTCTATGCCCTGTTCGCGCAGGCTTCCAGGCACTCCAAGCTGCCTCTTCAAATTATCAATACGACTGATAAGATAATTAGCGGCTCCGTCTGGATCTCCGGAACTATAGCCAATCGCCATTGCTATCTCCATAATGCTCTCTCTGGCAGCGACTGCATTAAACCGGATTGCATGGGGCAACACAATGGCACAGGAACGACCGTGAGATATATGAAATACAGCGCCATAAATATGAGCAATGTAATGTTCA
>CAZIQW010000160.1:5261-5775 GCA_964541585.1 uncultured Dehalococcoidales bacterium
AACGCCAAGGGAACAATTAGAAAAAGCTATCCCGGCAAGGCTGGCCGCAAAATGTAAATGCTCTTTAGCTTCTTTCTCCCCTTCGGAGGCATCGGCAAGATATTTCATGATAAGCCTGATTGCCTGTAGAGCGTAAGCTTTACTGAAATCGTTGCCGAATTTACTGTAGTAGGCCGGAATAGCATGCGAAAGCGCATCGAATCCGCTATCAATCTGCAAACTCCTGGGTATCGAATCCGTAAAATCAGGGTCCAGAATAGCCCTGTCAGCTACCAGGAATGGTGAGCCGGTAGCTCGCTTATCTCTGGTCTCAGGATCGGAAACCACAAATGCCGGGGAAACATCGGACCCGGTACCGCTGGTAGTTGGAATGGAAACAAAGGTTGTTTTGGTAAAAGGGGGAATGGATTTCAAAGGGGGGCCGGCCATCGGAAAAATATCTTTGACGCTTAAATCGGGATGCTCGTAAAGATCGGAAGAGCGTCGTGTAGGGAAAGAGTGTAGGATAGGGTGT
>CAZIQW010000161.1:0-5716 GCA_964541585.1 uncultured Dehalococcoidales bacterium
ACGGCAAGAGCCGGAACTTCAATTTCACCCCGGGAAACGGAGTCAAGACCGGGAACCGGTGCCATATTGATTCTTCTGCACGGATACAGGGCCCGGTCCTGATTGGCGATGGCTGTGAAATCGGCCGCGGAGTCAGCATCACCGGTCCGGCAGTTATCGGTCGGGACAACACCATTCTGGAAGAGACGGTTATCCGGGAAGCGGTTACCTGGCAAAATGTGAAATTCGGCCCCCGGACCGCGGTTAAGAACTCTCTGATAGCCAATGACTGTTTTCTGGATACGGAATGCTCGGTGGAGCAATCCATTCTCGGCGACCATATTACTATCTCAAGCAAAACCCGGTTAGGGCCTGGCAGCCGTATCTGGCCGCAGCTTTAGTACCCGGTACTAACGATTAACATATTGGACGCTGGATATTCAGGCTTTGTTTATTATATCCGAATAAGATTGATAAATTATTAATTTGCCGGAGTTGCTTTTAGAAGTTTATCTTTCTATAATGTAATGTAATTTGAAGAGTTTGTTTTCAATATTCTCTGGTGTTCTGGCCTGGATGGGCGTCGTTGCCATTATATCTTCTGCTCCTTATATTTTTAATGGCTCGAAGATTATCTGGCAGATGCCGGTCCCCGGCCCGCTGATTGATGCCGGCTATGGCTATTCTCTGTTTTTAGCTTATCTCGGACTGGTACTGATATCCGTGATGGGTTTAGTTGCCAAACCCCGTTTTCTCCCCCTGGGCGCCGCTATCGCCGGGTTTGCCCATCTGATTGCCTATTCCGGACTCATCAAGCAACTCCTGATGGGATGGATTTCAATGCCTGCTCTGCTCTTTGCTTTCGCTCCGGGATTGCTCTGCCTTGCCCTGAGCTACTTATTAATCAAGCTGAGAAAACGGCAAAGAGCCGGTGTTTCTTATTACAACGAATCTAAAATCATACACCTGTAGTATAATTCCAGGCCTTCACCCGCATCTTCGGTCGTCTTCTTCTTCAACCTGCCTTCTTATCTCGTCTTCAGCCGCCCGCAGAGCTTCCTCATCATCGATTATTCCGTCGTCCTGCATGATTTCTTCTGTCAGTCCTTCCGGCGGTTCTTCCGCGTAGAAGTCTTGCCCGCAGTCAAAACACCGGCAGGTCCAATAACGCTGTCCCCTCCAGGCCCTGACAGGGTCAGGCTGCTCGGAACCGTGGTAAGCCGTCAACTTCGTGTGAGTACTCCCGCAGTATGAGCAGGGAGGACCGGTCTTCAGAGGTTTCTGGTCTGTCTTTTTCCGCTTAAAAAACCACATCAGACTATTATTGTAGTTTATTCTGACAATATATGTATAGCTTGAATACAAACTATATCTTTAATAAAAACTCCCCTCCCCCCTCTTCAAGCAAAAGGGGGAGGGGGAAAAAGGGAGGACAAGAATTCCTCAAAGGCAAAATCACCTTCCGGTTATCAGCTTTCAGTTTTCAGTCTGATGAAAACAGTACCGGCTGTTTGCTGCCCGGTAATTATTGTTTCCTAGGTCTTCATCTCCGATTTTTTCGTCTGGTTCTGCGAAAAGCCGGGTAATACCCTTCTTTCGCCGAAATGCGGATTGCGCATGAATGACGGAATATCCAGTTCATCTTCCACTTTCAGATTTCTCAACAGTTTGGTCACTTCTTCATCTTCCATGTTACCCAGCATACTGGCCTGGGCAAATCCGGTGGCTATCAGGGTAATCTTGACCTCTTTGTCCATATGTTCGTCATGGCGAACACCGAAGATAATATTGGCGTCGGGATCAACAGCCTGCCGGATAACTTCAGCCGCATGATTGACCTCATGGATGGTCAGACTGTTGCTGCCAGTAATATTGAAAAGAACGCCCTTCGCTCCCTTGATGCTGACATCCAGCAGCGGGCTGGCCAGAGCATCCTTGGCAGCATCCACCGCCCTGTTGGCTCCCGTACCGGTTCCGATAGACATCCAGGCCGGTCCGGCATCTCTCATGATTGCTTTAACATCCGCGAAGTCCAGATTAATCATACCCGGAACGGTGATAACTTCGGAAATAGCCTGTACACCATGCCTCAGGCATTCATCTGCCATCCTGAAGGCATTCTCAATGCTTGACTGTTTGTCACACAGGGCAAGCAGCCTGTCATTGGGGATAATAATCAATGTGTCACATTTACTGGCCAGGCGGGAAATGCCTTCCTCCGCATTTCTGGCACGGTTCTTGCCTTCGAAACCGAAGGGTTTTGTAACGATGGCAATGGTGAGTGCGCCGCTCTTTTTGGCAATTTCAGCCACTACTGAAATAGAGCCGGTACCGGTACCGCCGCCCATACCGGCAGTAACGAAGACCATGTCAGAGCCGGACACAAGCTGGCTTAGCTCATCACGGTTCTCCTCGGCCGCTCTCATGCCGACATTGGGATCACCGCCTGCCCCCAGACCTTTAGTCAGTCTCTCTCCCAGCTGGAAACGAGTTGGAGCCTCAGTGATTGCCAGTGCCTGTGCGTCAGTATTCATGGCGACAAATTCGACACCGCGAATTTCGTCCCTGACCATGCGGGTTATGGCGTTACAGCCGCCGCCCCCCATACCGATAACCTTGATTCTAGCCGCTGATTGTACGAAACTTGGTTTTGCCATTTTTTCTCTCCTTCCTTTTTAGCATTTTATTATTAAATATGGTTAATCATTTCTGGTCTTTAATAATAACAGCTCTTATCTGCCCAGTAGCTTCCTTAACTTTGACACCATGCTGAATACTCTTAAAAATCCCAACCGTTTGCTCTGCCAGACCGGTTTGTTATCATTCTTGGCCGCCCAGAGCACCAGCCCCACTGCTGTGGAATAGGCAGGATTACGCAGTGATTCCGGAATTCCGGGTAGATTGGCCGGCGAGCCGACCCTGACTGGCAGACGTATCATCTCACGAGATAAAACATCAATGCCGGACAGGTTGGTGCTGCCGCCGGTAAAGACCAGCCCTGCCGGGACCAGTTTCTCAAAATCGGTCTGTGGGAGTTCCAGCATCACCAGACGCACGATTTCCTCGATTCGGGCACGGACAATATCGCACAAATCCTGATATGACACCCCATGTCCATCCTGGAGCATTTCTTCAGGGGTTTGTCTCTTCCCCTCGTAAATCGGCATCACGCTGGCATACCTTTTCTTCATATCCTCGGCTACATCGAAGGGCAGCCCCAGACCCATCGCCACATCCCTGGTCAGCTGGTATCCCGCTACGGGGAGAATGGCGGTATGCCAGATGCTTCCATCGCGGAATACTGCCACATCCGTTGTGCCGCCTCCAATATCAGCCAGTATTACACCGGATTGTTTTTCTTCTTCCGTCAGCACAGCTTCGCTGGAAGCCAGGGGTTCCAGAACAATATCCTCAACGTCAATACCGACGTTACGGACGCACTTGATGATATTCTGTACCGAGGCTACGGCTGTAGTTATAATGTGGGTTTCAACATCCAGGCTCTGACCGTGCATGCCTACCGGATTTTTGACCCGGGTTTGCCCGTCCAGAGCGAAAGCACGGGGAATGATATGCAGCAATTTTCTCTCGGCGGAAATCTTCACGTTCTGCGCATTCTTCATCACGCGCTTCAAATCCTCGGAACGTACCCGGCGGTCGCCGTTATTAATCGAGATAACGCCATGGTTATTCACCGAGGTAATATGCCGGCCGGTAACGCCTATATAAGCGGATTCCACCTTCAGGCCGGCCATCAGTTCTGCTTTCCTGATTGAGGTCTTTATCGATTGAGCGGCCTCTGTAAGATTGACCACCAGGCCTTTATGCATTCCGGTGGAAGGGGTAATGCCAACACCGATTAATCTGATATTCCCTGTCCCCTCAACACTCGCTATTATGGTGCAAATCTTGGTAGTACCCACATCAATCGCTGTTATAGTACCTCGTTTTTTCATGGCCGCTCCTTAATTATTTATTATTTATTCAATTTTCATCTCCGCCACCTCCTCCACCGGATATACCCAACCCCAAATACCAGGCTTTGTCCTTACCCAACCGGGGACTTGAAACACATCACCAGTGACAAAATCTCACCGGTCATGACCGGAACAGATTATAATTTTCAACTGCCCCTGTTTCCGGGAATTTATTATATAAATTCCCGGTTTTTCCCTTAGTTCTCGCTTTGAAGTGATAAAAATGTCTTACGCAGTTTCTCTATCAAGGCAGGTCTTCTCAATCCCTGAGGCATTGTACCGGTTGAACAATTCAGCTGTTCTGCCGCTTGCTCGTATTGTTCGGTAGGAGTAATCACGCGCTCCGCCGCCCGGAGTTTTGCACTGCGGCTGCGGGGGTTAAGCTCCGTTTCCGCCGGGGTCGGAGTGATTATTTTTTTGGTAACTATCTTCAAACTGGCTCGGTGGCCGCAGACACATTTCATGGCCTGGGGCGGGCAAATACAGCCCCGGGACTCTTTTTGCATGAACTGTTTGACGATTCTATCTTCCAGCGAATGGTAGCTGATGACTACCAGCCTG
Organism: uncultured Dehalococcoidales bacterium; assembly: GCA_964541585.1. GTDB lineage: Bacteria > Chloroflexota > Dehalococcoidia > Dehalococcoidales > UBA3254 > CAZIQW01. Next base: position 4,518 of record CAZIQW010000161.1, read on the forward strand.
CCGCCAAATCCCAGCAAACTGACCGCCTGGTACAGGACCGACTCCAGGTTTTCCATTTCATGGTTCACAGCAATGCGCAATGCCTGGAACGTCCGTGTCGCCGGATGGATTTTTCCGTGTCTCCCGCCTGCCGCTTCCTCTACTATGCTCGCCAGTTCCCGGGTAGTATTGATCGGACGACTCCGCACTATCTTTCTGGCTATCTGGCGGCTGCCCGGTTCTTCTCCGTAGGTTTTTAAAATTCGCGTCAGCTCCATTTCGGAGTAATTATTGACGATATCCGCCGCCGAGGTCTCCTGGTCCGGATTGAAACGCATGTCCAGCGGTGCATCATACTGGAAGCTAAAACCCCGCCCCTCTTCATCCAGTTGCAGCGAGGAAAGCCCCAGGTCGAGTAAAATGCCATGCACCGGGAAGAAATCATATTTAACGCAGATTTCCCGCAAATTAACAAAATTATCGTTGACCAGCAGAACGGACCTGTCATAGGCTCTCAGCCGTTCGGCGGCAGCCTTTATGGCCTCGGGATCGGCGTCTATGCCCATTAGCTGTCCGCCTGGAGAACTGTGCTCCAGGATGCTTTGAGCATGACCCCCCATTCCCAGCGTGCAATCAATGTAGCGGCCCCCCGGCTGCACAGCGAGGTTTGCAATTGTCTCACGGGGTAACACCGGAATATGGGTAGTTTTTATCAATGTGCCCATTAACGCCGCTCCAGGCTTTCAATAATTTGCCAGGCCTCTTCTTGACTGGTTAGTTTCTCGTTAGCCCACTCCGCCTTGCTCCATAACTCGATATAGTTATTAGCCCCTGCCACTACCACCTCTTCATTAATACCCGCGTAGTGCCTGAGCTGTGCAGGAATCATTATTCTGCCCTGACCATCAATTTCCACATTAAAGGCTGTAGCAAAAATAGCCCGGTATAACTTTCTCAGTTTGCTTGGCATAATCGGGCCTGAGGTAAGTGAATCAGCCAGCTTCTTCCATTCGGAGATAGGATACATGGTGATACATTTTTCCATGCCGGGACAGAGTACCAGCCCTTCCGTTTTTAATTCACCAGTCCTGAATTTCGGCGGAATGGGTACCCTTCCTTTCTCATCCACTCGATAATCAAATTCACCAATAAACATGGACGATTCACCACCATTACCCACTTTTTACCATTTTACCTTACTATACGCATTTGTCAATACC
>CAZIQW010000162.1:0-5649 GCA_964541585.1 uncultured Dehalococcoidales bacterium
GGAATTCTCGAAAGGTAGTAAAAAAATCAGCCTTAACATAAGCCAGCCTTCGCCCCAGCCACCATAAGGCGATACTGCTGAGAAATATCAACAGCGCCGGTTCAAAACTGGTAAAAATCAATGAGAAAGCACGGGGTACGGCCATCAGCCAGTCAGTATTGAAGAAACCGGTCTGCCAGAAAAGCTGCACTTTAATCATGAGCAGCATCGCTATCGCCCAGATGACCCAGCTTAAAAGGGCCAGTATCAGTTTGGGCCAGTGCAGCAGGCGCAGAGCGCGGGATGAGACCAGGGATAAAATGAAAAGCACCATCAGCAGAGGAATGGACAACCGGCCGGCAACCGACGCATTGGAGGCATTCATTAACGCGTACAGCCAGCTTATTTCCATGCCCAGGATAGTGATAAAAATTATGATGTTTCTAATATCCAACATTACGTCATTACCGTCTTGCAGGGTCTCACCGCGTTGGAATACCTCAATGCTCCCTTAATTTCAAAGAGGGGTATCACCATTGTTTCCCTGAGTCCTCTATTTATTCAATTTAAGATTTAATTTTCGGCCTTTAGCTTCTGCCTTTTCAATTTCAGTCTCTACTGCGTATCTCTGCCAGTTCCTGAGGATGGCGGATATTATACCAGGCAATATCCGGCAGAGATGCCTCCATTTTGTCTTCGCCGATTTGGAATACCAGCAGTTTGTAGCCGTTCTCCTTCAAATCGGTCAAGATTTCTTTTATCCCTTCCGGGAGTCGGGCAAAGACAAAGATAAGCGTGGTGCCCAGCAGTAAATCCTTGCGTTCACCTTGGAAAAAAACGGGAAAAGGACTGCTGACGGCGGGGACGATTTTGGCCAGCGCCTCCAGTATGCTTACCATCTGGTCTACTCCCCCTCTCAGCGGCAGCCTGGCAGGCTGACCGGAATCAGCCAATCTGGAATTAGCCCATAATCCTGCCTGGCTGTTTTTATCTACCAGATAATTGGCCAGAGAAGCGGTAGTACTGATACCCAGTTCAAGCTCATCCCCATTCCAGACTCCATCGTACTGGAAACTATCCACCGCCAAAAACATGGCCACCCTGAGCGTGGTGGTGGGTTCAAACAACTTCACCTGAAGCTGCTGCTGCCTGGCGCTGGCTTTCCAGTGGATACGCCTGAGACTGTCTCCGGGACTGTAATCACGCACTCCGATAGTCCGGGAGGGGTCTTCAAAAATCCGTTTTTCAGATTTGGCTTCTCCCAGAGGGAACAGTGAGGGTACAGCCAGCTGTCCCAGAGAATAAACCCTGGGGTAGACAATTAAATAGTCTTTTACAGGTTCGGTGGCTGTGCGCGGATAAAAGCCGAATATGTCACCGGAAGTCACAGTTAACGGGCCCAGGGGGTAGTAGCCACGTTTATTACAGAGCAAACGGTATTTCCAGCTAATCGCCGAATACCAGAGTATTGAGGTTGACTGCGATATCGAGCCGAATCCCGGCCTGTTTCCCGGCAGCGGTGCAGTATCGGTAATAAATCCGGCCGGTACTTCATCGTTAATCTCAACCCAGGGCAAAGGGAGAAGTTTCCGGTTGACTACCCGCAGTTTTAGCTCCAGATACTCATCCGGGAAAACCCTCTGCTCCGAAAGATGACGCTCACAGCGGACGCCTTTGAGAGATAAATAACTCCACAGCCTGGATATACCGGCAGCCGATAAAGCCAGTCCCAGCAAGACCACAATCACCGTCTGCCCCATCCAGGCAGCCAGTACCAGCAGTCCGGCCACAACTATCAGGCTGATTTTGTTAAGTAGAACACCGACCGGTTCGGTGGCGGTCTGTGGGGGGAGGTCAGAACCTATCTTTTCGTAACTACTCATTTGAACAACCAGGAAAATATTATTTCAGGATATATTCGCCAATCAAGCTATCTATCATAACTTTGGTTCAAGTAGTGCGTCCGGTACATACTGTTCAGGAAAGGGATTATTAAACCAGTTCTATTGGCTTGGCTGCCCGGATGATGGCCGCCAGTCCCCTGGCCAGAGACGAGAGGTCTTCATTATCCATCTGTGTCAGTACTCCGGACAGGAGGCTGGTCCTTTGTTCCTTCAATCTGGACAGAAGGGCTCTCCCGTTATCCGTAATCTTCAATATCTGCATACGCCGGTCTTCAGGGTTCTCTTCCCGGCTCACCAGTTTTTGCTCCACCAGCCGGTCGATAATGCGGGTTATATCCGGTGGGGTAACCTCCAGGGCTGCCGCCAGCTTTCGAGAACTGGTACCGCTTTCGAAATCGATAAAGAACAGGCTTTTCAACTGTCCGATGGTTAAATTCAATTCCAGCCAGGCATCCAGCTTCTCCTGTGCCATAGACCGGCCAATCTGCCGGTCTAATTGTATTATTTCATTTATCAGGTTTTCTCTGTCTATGTTTCCCATGGAGTGATAATTCCCAAAATGTAATTAATTTACAATATGTTATCATATTTGCCGGTTTACTACAAACAAAATTGTCGTTTATTCCTGCCGGCTGAAGGAAAAGATAGCCAGGGCAAGAAAAATAATCCCGATTCCCACGACCACCAGCATATCCTGTACCACCGTCATGGTATGACCGAACACAGTTACCCCCAGGGGGCTGGCATTCTGCCCCATCATTCCCGGCATGGAGGCAAGGCTCTCCCCCAGGACAATCTGCCGGATAGCGTCCACACCGTAAGTTACGGGGTTAATCTTGGAAATTATCTGCATCCATACCGGGACGTTATCGACCGGAAAGAATACCCCGGAAAGGAACATCAGGGGAAAGATTACAATCTGCATTATTATCTGAAATCCCTGCTGGGACCGCATGCGGGAAGCTATCAGAACGCCCAGCCCGGAAAGGGATATGGATATCAAAATAATGACCGGAATCAGAGAAAGCACATTTAAAAGAGTGAGAGCGATGCCGAGAATGGGGGCCAGTATCAACAGGATTAAGCCCTGCATCAAGGCTATCACTGCGGCCCCGGCCGCTTTACCCAAGACGATTCCGCTGCGTCCCAGAGGGGCAACCAGGATTTCTTTTAAGAAGCCGAATTCCCGGTCCCAGACCACAGATAAGCCGGAAAATACGGAGCTTTGCAGGACTGTCAGGGCAATAATGCCGGGGTATACAAACTGGATGAAGTCTATCCCCGCGGCCAGGCTACCCACAATCCGGCTGAACCCGGCGCCGAAAATCACCAGGAAAATCAGCGGCATAAAGATGGAGGAAAACATCCGGGCACGTTCCGCAAAGAAACGCAATAGCTCTCTATAGGCTACTACCCAGATTCCCTGAAAAACTTCCGCCATTAGCTACCTCCCGTGTCCTCTGCCCCGCATAAAGGCTTTCATTTGCGCTTTGCTGTCTTCCGATTCATCGCGAATGGCGTGTCCGGTCAGTTTCAGGAAGACATCATCCAGAGTCGGCCGGTTGACCCCTATCGATAAAAGCTGAGTCTGAAAATTCTCCATTAACCTGGGTAAAAACTTCTCCCCCTGGGTAATACTGAAGGTGATGGCTCCATCCCGGATCACCGGTGAGAGCTGGAACTTTTCTTTCAGCTCCAGGGCGGCAGCCTGGTTATCGGCTGTTTTCAGGGTCACCGTATCACCACCCAGAGCATCCTTGAGTTTATCCGGTGTATCCAGGGCAATGATTTGACCTTGGTCGATGATGCTTATCCGGTCGCAGTTCTCTGCTTCATCCATATAATGCGTGGTCAAAAAAATGGTCAGATGGCTCTGATGACGCAAGGCCAGAATATAGTCCCAGATATGCCTGCGGGTTTGCGGGTCCAGTCCCAGCGTGGGTTCATCCAGGAAAAGGATTTTGGGCGCATGCAGCAGCCCCCGGGCAATCTCCAGTCTTCTTTTCATGCCGCCGGAAAAGGTGCGCACTTTATTTTTCCGGCGGTCAGACAGTTCCACCAGTTCCAGCAGTTCACGGATACGTTTTTCCCGGATATTGGCCGGGACCTTATAGGCATACGCATGGAAGCGTAAATTCTGCTCGGCGCTTAAATATTCGTCCAGAGTGGGTTCCTGGAAGACCAGGCCGATGGAACGGCGGACATCGGCACGCTGCTTAACTATATCGAACCCATTTAGAATTGCCGTCCCGCCGGTGGGAGCAAGCAGGGTGCAAAGCATGTTGATTGTGGTGGTTTTGCCGGCGCCGTTAGGGCCCAGGAAACCGAATATTTCACCCTCTTTTACCTGAAAGGAGACATTTTCTACGGCTACCAGCTTGCCAAAACTTCTGGACAGGTCCTTGACCTCAATAATATTCATAATTTAAATATTAACCGATTCCCTTTGAACGGAAAGAATCTCCCGGTATCCTTCGACAGTGTGTTAACATCTTATTCATAGATTATTACAAATTAAAAATATTCGCAAAACAACCTCCGGCAAATACCTTTTACTTCGCTTTCTCTCCATACCTGGATTCCAGTTTGACATTCCTGATTGGAATTACTTTGTTAGTTGACATAATACTTCCGGCAGCGGAAAGAAGACAACTTTCAATCCGTCCAATGTGCCTCTGTATTGACGTATGTACTGCAAATCACCCATTATTTCACAGGAGTGACTTTTGTCTGTTCGAGCATTGATTACAGGTATATTGCTCAGTTATGCAATGTGCAATAGATATTCGTGTCTTTTTGCTCTGATAACCAACATGGACAACCAGTTTCCCCAATATCCAGCCATATCTTCCAGTGGCTCATGGACCGCTAGTTCACCTGGAATGAAGGATACAAATGCTCCCATTTCTTTGGCCCCCAGCTCAAACGCAACCCTGTTTCAGAACCCATTGCCATAAAACCAAAGCCCTATCTTTAGATTCCGGAGCGACTTTGGCATCTTTTTCTCTTTCCACGCTCTTTTGAAATAGTCTGCTCGATCCAACAATGCCGTCAACTCTTGGGATGAAAAATCCCGGAGGGAAATAAAATTCTTCATATTTCCCTCTCTAAAAGATACTGGCAAATCTGACCAATCAATGGAACGGACGTGTCATTGCTTTCTTATTTCTTCTTTAGTTATGTTTCGACAGCCTTTAATTTCAAGAATTTTACCATTGGATCGAAATCCTTGTCCTGGTATAAACAAGGAAGTGGTTGACTATTCAACATATTGCTATCCTTGACCATCTTTTAATTTGTTGATCAAGATTTATTTTTTGGTCCAAATTATGGGTATTTTGACTTTTCATTTCCAATTTTGAACCTAAACCCGAAAGTTTTGGTTCTGCCTGTTGTACAACAGCGACCAGTTTACTCTAATTGATCTTCTATAACCATTACAGTCTTTTATTAAAATGGTTAACATGGACAACGTACAGTATGCCGTTTAGTAGAAGAAGTCCGGCCATTGTTATTGTTACGTATATTTCTACCTGCAGACAGGCAAAAATCGCTGTGATTAATATTGTTACGTAAAAAAGAATCAGGTTGTTCCTGGCCCCGGCTTTTTCCTTGATCAAGATGTTACGTTCATCGTTCACTTCAATATTCTTTTGACGCATGACAGCCTGTTTCCTATTTAGAAGTTTCATCTGAGTCGTCCTCCTCGTAAAGAAATAGAGATCGGAAGAGCACACGTCTGAACTCCAGTCACCGCTCATTATCT
>CAZIQW010000163.1:0-2422 GCA_964541585.1 uncultured Dehalococcoidales bacterium
TGATATGTCACTGGCTTACGGTGCCCCATTCATCTCCGGGAAAGACAGCATGAATAATGAGTATGAATTTGAAGGCGAGGTTATTTCCATTCCGCATACCCTTTTGATTTCGGCCATCGGTGTCATGGAGGATGTGAATAAAGCCATTTCCATGGACTTGAAATGCATGGGGGATGCGATATATCTGGTAGGGATGACCGGTAACGAGCTGGGAGGCTCGGAATATTTTGCGGCTCATGATGCAACCGGGAATAATGTGCCCAGGGTAGAACCGCAAAAGGCCAGGCAGGCAATGGAAGCTCTGAGTGAGGCCGTCAGCCAGAGACTGGTGAGGGCCTGCCATGATTGCAGTGACGGCGGTATCGGAGCAGCTATTGCCGAGATGGCTTTTGCCGGAGGACTGGGAGCTTCTATATATCTCAAATCCGTGCCACGTACCGGCCCTCTATATCGCGACGATTATATTTTATTCTCCGAGTCCAACAGCCGTTTCCTGGTGGAAGTGGCTCCCGAACATGAGGCTAAATTCAGGAAAATAATGGCCGGGGTTACCATGGCGCAAATCGGCCATGTGAATGAGGACGAAGCCCTGGAGGTATACGGGCTGACTGAAGACAGGATACTCTGGGCGCCGATTGCCGGACTTAAGGAAGCCTGGCAAAAACCGCTGAGATGGTGATGAGGAGTAAATTCCAAATATAAGGCAAAAGGCAAAAGTGAAATCATCAAACTACAAGAAACAATAACCAAACAAATCTCAAAAATTTTGAATTTTGACCTTTGACTTTTGAATTTTTTCGACGAGGTTATTAGATGAATAAAGTTAACGTGATGGTGCTGCGGGCTCCGGGAACCAACTGTGATGGCGAGACGGTTTTCGCTTTCGAGGAAGCCGGGGCAACAGCTTCCTTATGCCATATCAACCAGTTAATCCGCCATGAAAGGAGACTTTCAGACTACCAGATTATGGTGGTGCCCGGCGGCTTTACCTATGGTGATGACATAGGCGCAGGCAAAGTGCTGGCTAATGAACTGAAATTAAAACTCGGTGACGAAATCCGGCAATTTGTAGCGGACGGAGGTCTTATCCTGGGAATATGTAACGGTTTTCAGGTTTTAGTGAAGGCCGGTATTTTACCGGATATTCGCAGTCAGATGGCTCCTCCCCTTACTCTCACTGCCAATGATTCGGGCAGGTTTGAATGCCGCTGGACATATCTGATGACAGATAAAAAAAGCCGTTGTGTTTTCACCCAGGGAGTAGATAGCATGTACCTGCCGGTGGCGCACGGTGAGGGCAAGGTAATTACCGACATGCGTGGTTTAAGGGAAATCAACGCTGCGCTATATTATGCCGATGAGAATGGCAGTACTGAGGCGGGCTATCCGCATAATCCAAACGGCTCGATGAACAACATTGCCGGGGTGTGTGATCCAACGGGGCGTATCTTTGCGCTCATGCCCCATCCCGAACGCCACATCCGCTTTACCCAGCATCCCCACTGGACCCGCAAGAAGCCACGGGAGTTCGGCGACGGCTTCGCAATTTTCCAGAACGCTGTGAAATGGGCAAAAGCAAAGTAAAGTAGAGGATTCTGTTCAAGGTACAGGCTTGAAAGTGCCCCGGGTGGGCACAGGTGCCCGCTCCTGCATCCGGACCAGGTTACCGCTTCAAATTCTCTTTTTTGCTCAATTGTTTTATAATAATCTTGAGTGTAAAAAAACAGAGCAATTATGAAAAATTATTATCAGTTATTAGGCGTTCCCGAGAATGCCAGTGATGAAGAAATCAGAAAAGCCTTCCGCAAGTTAGCCTTCCAGTACCATCCGGATAAGAACATCGGGCATGAAAAGGAAGCGGAAGAGAAGTTTAAAGATATTAACGAAGCCTACGGAGTCCTGAGCGATAAGGCAAAAAGGCAGCAGTATGATATGGCCTGCAAGGGAGCATTTGCCGGAGCCGGCTTCGGCGGTTCTCCGCATTATCAGGGATTCGGGTATTCTCCCGAAGACATCTTCCGGGACACTTTTACCAACCGGGCTACCATGGATGATTTAAACCGTATGTTCGCTCAGGCCGGGCTGCGGTTTGACCAGGACTTCCTGAACCGGATATTCTTCGGGGCTGGTAATGTGGTGTTCCGTGTTTACCGTTTTGATGGTAACGGGCAAAGGGGCTATTCATCTCAAAGCTATCCAAATAATAACAGCATTCATTCCCGGACCAACGGGGCAGACGCAGTTCCGGCAGAGAATAAACCCGGTTTGCTGGAGAGGCTGGCAGCAAAAGCCACCATGAAACTGGGCAATTTCGCCATGAAAAAGCTTTTCGGCATCCAATACGAGGAGCCGCAGCCCAACCTTGACCGGTACCATGAGCTGGAGATTTCCTCTTCAGAAGCCAGTACCGGGGGAGAAAAGG
>CAZIQW010000163.1:2432-5642 GCA_964541585.1 uncultured Dehalococcoidales bacterium
CCCGGAAGCTGATGGTGAAGAGACCGCCGGGGGTACGTTCCGGGACCCAGATCAGGCAGAAGGGAATGGGACGGAAAAACGGTAAGAAGACCGGAGACCTCTACCTGCGAGTTAAGCTGACCGGCTAGCTTTTAGCCGTTAGTCCGGCAGTTCAGATTTTTATCAGCACTGGCTAATCCCATAATAGCTTCATGCCGATCGTTGTTTTCATATGGCTTGAGTCTGCCAGCGGGATTGAAGGGTGTTCACAAATAGAGTTCTGGAAATTATGACTGTTTTAACATGCCACCCTGCGCTCTAACGGTTATGTTCTGACTAACACGCATTTCTATTTTTCTCGAGCAACCCTGGAACTGAGCTGGTTTGAGTTTAGCAATGAGTGCTACTATCACTTTAATATATGGTAAAATTGGTTTTAAATATGAAGGTACGGAAAATTAGCTTTTATGACTGATGAGAATCCTCTGACCCCCGGAAAAAATCCCGGATTCTTCTATGGCTACAACGTGGTCATTGCCGCTTTCCTGATTATGCTGCTGACCTATGGCGTGCGGACCAGTTTCGGAGTTTTCTTCAAGCCCATGGAGACGGAGTTTGAGTGGTCACGAGCCCTGATTTCCGGGGCGGTGACGCTTTCGATGATTGTCCAGGGCCTCTGGGGCATTTTTATGGGCCGGGTGAATGATAAAATCGGTTCGCGACTGGTAATCACGGTCTGCTGCTTCTTTTTAGGACTCGGAATGCTGCTGATTTATTTTACCCGGTATTCCTGGCATCTATACCTGTTCTACGGGATAATCATCGGTGTGGGGATGGGGGGAGTGTTTGTCGCCCTGGTATCGACTGTGACCCGGTGGTTTATTAAAAAGAGGGGAGCCATGACGGGAATTGTCCTGGCCGGAATCGGCGCCGGAACGTTAATAATGGCGCCGGTAGCTAACTGGCTGATTTCTCTTTACGGCTGGAGGATGTCCAATGTTATTCTGGGCAGTCTGGTACTGGTAATCGGGATGATAGCTGCCCAGTTCCTGAGGCGCGATCCTTCTAAAATGGGGCTGAAGCCATACGGTCATGTGGAGAGCAAGGAGCAGGGGACTGCTTATGATGCTTTGGGAATGTCAGTAAAAGAGACAATCCGGACTCATCAGTTCTGGATGGTGATGGTTATTTTTGCCTGTGTGGGCTACTGCACTTTTGTAGTGTCGATACATCTGGTACCGCATATTACCGATCTGGGGATTTCCGCTTCTATCGCAGCAAATGTTTTGGCGACAACGGGCGGGGTACACATAGTTGGAGGTATTATATTGGGCATGGTAGCCGATAGAATCGGGAACCAGAAGGTGATTATCATCAGCTTTGCTTTTATTGCAGCTGCCCTATTCTGGCTGATACCGATTACGACTGTGCTGTTCTTCTTCATTTTTGCCGTCGTATACAGTCTCGGAATCGGGGGCGGAACAGCCATGGAATCAACTATCACTGCCGATTTATTTGGTGTCAAGTCTCACGGCGTGATTATCGGGATAGTCAGTTTTGGTTTTACTATCGGCGGAGCCATCGGCCCGCTGGCAACCGGGTATTTGTTCGATATGACCGGTAACTACAATATTGCTTTTGTTGTGGCCGGGTCTCTGGGAGTGCTCGGCATTATCCTGACAGCAATACTGAGGCCGACCAAAAACTTGCCAGCGTTAAAATAAACGCTGTTTCGGGTTATTGTTGCATTTTGCGTCAGTAAATTTAACCTCCGGTTCTATTCAAGCCGCAGGGTAGCCCGGGCGAGGTCCCAGGCATACTCATAGACATGCAGTCCTTTGCTTATCCCGATGAGTTCACCGTCTTCCACGCCAATTTCACCGGCCATATATTCTTTTAGAAGCTGGATGGCTGCCAGATTAGAGGGAAAGCCGGCCCACAAGTCCCACGAACGGAAGTAGACTATAAAGTTAAGTTTGTTATCCCGGAGCCGGGTATCTATGCCCCTGAGGCAGGGCGGGTCGTTCTGGAATATAGATTCCTCATCGCCCACCGTCATATAAGCCTGATTGGTGTTGGGTCCCTGTTCTTTATACATCCGGATAACTTCAGGGATTTGTTTTTCCAGATACTGTCCGTATGTATACTGCTCGCCTTCAGAGCGGTGAGCAGTCATCAGATAAGGCAGATATGACTCGATATATTCCATGGTACTGGGAGGGGGTACTCCGGGGGGGACGTCCGGTATCAGGGGACGGGTACCGGGGTTCTTGACCCGGACTATCACCAGCCCCAGTTCTTTACGTCGCTGGCCGGCAAAACTGCCGCGTTCGATTTCATATTCATACCCGCTGGAAAAGGTTTTGCTCAGGCTGAGAAACCAGGCTTCGGAGAGGTCGCGCGCTTCAATTACGGTGATGTCCAACAATATACCCCTTAAAGTAAATTCTAAATACCAAATATGAAATAGGAAACAAACGATAAAAACTCAAAACTACAGATCAAAAGGCAAAGGTAGTAATTAGAATTCCACTACTACCTTCGCCTGAACATAGCGAAAAACCTGTCCTGATATTCCCCAAATATGCCCCAGCGGTCAAGCTCGGTTTTCAGGTCTGACGGCTCCAGTTCGCCTTTCTCTACCAGTTTAAAAAGACGTTCAATATTGATTCTGGCCTCGGCCGGGACGCCGCTGGCATCCATATTGAGGAGCCCCTGACGGCTGAGTTGTTTTACGTTTTCCCCGACCGAACGCCGGGTTATCTCATAAATAAACTTTAAAATGGAAACGTCCCAGAGAGTGTCTTCACCCCTGATAATAGACGCCAGAGGATCGCCTTTCTGATCGATTTCTTCATTCAGCCTGGCTATCACGGAAGCAGGATTATCCGAGACTATATTAAGCTCTTTAGGTTCATTCCGGTAAGCATAATACAAACCGGGCGAGTCGGGGTCATATTCGGTCATCAGCATCTCGAAGTACTTCCTGGCTTCAGAACTGAACCCCTGTACCCGGGAAAGGTAAGAAGGCGTTACGATATGCGGCCTTTCCGCAATGACCCGTCCTTCCCGTATCACGGTTTCCGAGCTTTGAATCAGCTCGTTATAAGCTGCTTCAGCTACCAGATAATAGTAGACATTGGTCGTGCCGAAGGTCGCCAGGCTCTGCTTCGGAGCCCTGACTATTCTGGTATTCTTAACCGCAGTTCTTATTCTCTCGTCAGATTCCAT
>CAZIQW010000164.1:0-2331 GCA_964541585.1 uncultured Dehalococcoidales bacterium
GTAAAGTACCCCTCCTTCACGGTGTTCAGCGTCATATTTCTCCAGCACAGGTCCCTCAGGGACTAACTGCTTCGAAGTGACTCCGGGTAACAGCAAGGCCTTTTCTTTCTTAAGCTGCCCTTCCAGCCTGGTCAAGGCCTCCCGGCGGGATTTTCGGCTGAATATCCGGTACTTGCCCCACCATGCCTCAATATTTTTCAATATGTCATCTATGGCAAATGCTTGTTTCTTATAATCACCGGGGGAATTTACCTTTTCGCTATAGTAATACCTCGTTTTTCTAACAATATTTGTATATTCTTTCGAGCTATACCACCGGGGCTTTCCACCCTTCTCTACCAGCTCTTTGGGCTTTTCCAGATAGTAGGTCTTCGGAGGTATTACCGGTTTGCTCTTGTTTTTGTTGGTAACGCCATTCAATTCAGGCGGTTTATTTAGCTTAACCGGTTTTCTGCGTATCTGCGTCATACCTGCACGGGCAGCGGGATTTCGAAGCGCGCTGACCCGGACTGCAACCGGTTCGTCTTTCCGCTGTACCGGATTTAACGTCCCGGCAGCACCCTGCTGTACCACGTGTGTCAACTCATGAGCGATTAGCTTTTTGCCGCTGTCCGTTCCGGGATTAAACTCATTCTGGCGGAAGAAAATATCCCTTCCGGTAGCAAAAGCACGTGCCTGAAGTGATTTATTCAAGGTATCGGCGCCGGCGTCGGTATGCACCTTAACACTGCTGAAATCTACCCCGAAGGCCTGTTCCATGGGGCCGCGGATATCATCGCCAAGATGCTGCCCGCCACTCCTGGATGCATTAATCCGGTCTTCAATTTCGGAACTGACTTCCGCTGCAGGCTCCGACGCCCGGCGTTGAAGGCCCGGACTGGTCTGAACTTCCTCTTCTTCAACCTGTCGTTGCATTTGATTGGTGGCCAGCCTGCGGCTGACCGATTCGGACACTCTATCTGCTTCCTGCTCGCAGGCATCGTTCGGAGCATCAACTTTAAGGCTGCTCTGTAGGGCCATTGAACGCATTAATCTCTGTATATACCGGTTTCCGTACGACTGCTGCAGACGCAAAACCATATCGACTCGATGATTCTCAGAACCGACCTTTGCCAGCAAGGCAATATGCTCATTAATTCGGGGACTGCAGGAAATTTCACTGATTGGGAAAGAGGTCTGCTGATACGGGTTATAACAGCCACGGGATAAAACAGGTTTCAATTTCCTTTGAGCACGTTTTGGTTCCGTATCCTGTTTTTTCCGGTTTACCCTTTCGTAACCTGCCATCCCGGGGGGCCTCCGTCTTTTCAGAATAATTTTCAAATTACCGGGTTAGAATAACCTGCCGCCAGAGGTTTACGATAATCTCAGGCCACGGCAAACCCGCACCCGAACTCTCTGTAATACTAAAGGTATACTTAACATTCCCGGCAGCCTTTTGGTTATGGTTATTATATACCCTTATGTATTCGTCAACAAGATACAATTGAATGAGGCTGCACCGCTTCATCCGGACCGACATAAAAATTCCCCAGGAAACATTCAATGAACCTTTGTCCTGTTTGAAAGATTATCTCGATACTCACTCGACGGTAATTTCGTTAAGCCCGGTTTTTTCCATTAAACCATGATAAAAATTGGCTATGTCAGCATCATATATCTCCTTCTCGACTTGCTGAAAGGGGGACGCCAGAGCAGCCCGGTATATTTTTCCAAAATCAGGTAGCAGATTGGAAAGCTCACCGGATTCTTCCGCCCTGGCAGGAACCGCCCAGTTACAAATAAACATCATGATTAATGAACATGTAATCATCCCGGCTAAGAAGCCTGCTGCGATTTTCATAAAAACACCTCCTGAATGAATCTGCATCTAAAAAGTATCCGGCCTCAAAACAAAAACCGACCTTTTTCACCAACTTCAAACTTCCCATGTGGAAAAGTCAGAAATACGCAAGGTCGGTTTCACTATTAGCTCATTTTTACCCAAGTGACCATTTACAGGTAAAAGTTCATAGCTACCGTTCTTAATGAAAATATTCAATTAAATGGGTAAATTAAACGTTACATCCTTCTTTAGTCCTGCTTTCATATAGTTCTTTTGTAATATTACCCGTCTATTATAAGAGTCGTTTCCCGGATAACAAATCCCTCACTCCCGGGAAAAGTAATGCTTTGTTCTTTCACCGGCGGTTCCATCGGGGGCAGCCACTGAATTATTTCAGAGCTTTAACTTTAGCCGGGGTAAATTCATTAAAATCCTGACCTTTCTTCAGCAAGCGATAGCAAAACATGCCTGATGACATCTATTTAAATGAATCCTGACCACGTTAT
>CAZIQW010000164.1:2341-2855 GCA_964541585.1 uncultured Dehalococcoidales bacterium
AATCAGGCTCTATAAATAAACCTGTCTGAATTAATGAATGGATATGAATAATTCAGTATTGACAAATAACAGCTAATATATTTTAATATAAAGCATACCAAGTGATATTTGTCACTAAGTGATAACAGTCACATCGTATTATCGAGTATTGACAGGTTGATTCCGGTTATTTTCAGATATGAATGCAGTTAATCCAATCTAAGTTCCGGAGCGAGAGAATGATTCTACAAGAAATGGATTCTATTTCCAGAAGAAAAGCAGAGCTTCAAGAAAAAGGCATCCGGCTGCCGCAGGAACTCATACCGGAACTGGAATCAAGTTACAACGCGCCTGCAGCCAGCACAGGGAGAATAGTCCTGTACCTGGAATCTCCCCAGGGGAACAGGGAGCTAATCCCCGTATTCATTGTGAACGGGAAACGCGGTGAATTTTCACCATATCATCTGGTCAAACACAGCTCGGGAAAATTCGAGGTCTGGAAGAATGAATCTAAATATACCGATATTATACTTTT
>CAZIQW010000164.1:2865-5639 GCA_964541585.1 uncultured Dehalococcoidales bacterium
TTTTGCCCAGGCCGGATTTCTATAACCGGATTACCAGCGGGAATATTCCCATGTCCAAGGTAGCGGTAATCGTCGGGCCGGGACATTTGCGTTCGGTAGCAAATCAAAGATGTGTATATCAGCAAAACGGCCAGGCCTGCAAATTCTGTGCAGTGCAGCACTGGTGGAACGCTGTGACAATCAAGCAATCCGTCCAGATTGCTGAAACGGTTGAAGCCGGAGTCAACGAAGGAGCAGTTAAACACATCTCTCTATCTACAGGCACCCTGGACACCCCGGACCGGGGGCTGGCCAGTCTGGTAAAAACAGCCGAATTGATAAAGGAGAGAGTAAAGGTCCCGGTAATGCTTGAATGTGAACCCGTCACCGACCATACCCTTCTGAAATCACTTTTATTAGAGGCCAGAGAATCCGGAGTCACCACTATTTCGATTAATGTTGAATGCTTCGATACAGACATTCGAGAATTTATCATGCCGGCAAAAGGTAAAATACCGGTCAAAGAATACTGGCAGAACTGGGAGATTTGCCTCGAGATATTCGGAAAGAACCAGGTATCCACTGTGGTTGTAGTGGGAATTGGAGAGGATGACCGTTCCATACTGAAAGGCGTTGAAGCAGCCGCCTCGCTGGGAGTGCTGACCTTTTTGGTACCGCATAGTCCGGCAATCGGGGCAGCCTTTGAAGATATGCAGCCGCCAGACGCTGATAGAATGCTGGGTCTTTATGAACAAGCAGTAGAAATTTACCGGAGAAATGGCCTCGATTTATGCGCCTGTAAATCCGGCTGCATAAAAGGAGGCGGTTTCAGCGCCATTAAAGATGTTGCCCGGTTTGGGGTATAGTAAACAGAATAATTTTGATATTCAGGCTGTGTTTTATCCGAATTTTGATTTCAATAATTGCATATTATTCATCAATAGATTAAAAAGAGGTTAGTACTTATGATTAAGCGGCTTATCGTTCTATTGTTGTTACTCTCATTGGTCGTTCCCATGATAAACACCGGGTGTACGGCAAAAGCTGATGATTATCTCTCCTTAAAGATGGGAGAAATCCCCTTGACCATCAATTTACCCGCGCATGTGGCCGAACAGGAAGGATTTTTCAAAGAACAGAAACTGAAAATTGAATTTGCCACTGTTAACAGCACCGTAGAACAAAACACCATCCTGCTTACAGAGAATGTAGATGGAATCTTTCAGCATATTTTTCAGACTGTCGTACTCAACAGCAACAGCGATACATGCAAAATCATTGGCTCTTCTGAGATGCCGGATGTGTATTACATTATTGCTTCGCCCGGAAGCGGAATCAACAGTCCCCAGGATTTAAAAGGGAAAGAGATTTCCGTAGCTACCAGCACGGTAATTGACTATGCTCTCGAGCAGTTACTCCTGACTGAAGGATTAACCAGTGCCGATATAATCAAAAATAACACCCCCAGTATGCCGCTGCGATTAGAGATGCTTAATCAGGGAAAGGTACCGGCGGCAATACTCAGCTCACCCCTGGCCGAATTAGCGGTACTTAACGGGGGCAAAGTAATAATCAATGATAAAAATCGTCCTTTAGGAGGACCGGGACTGTTATTCACCCGAAATAGCCTGGATACCAACTCCGAAGCGATAAGCCGGTTTGTTATCGCCTGGCAGAAGGCCGTAGATTTAATTAACGAAAATCCGCAAAAATACCGGGACCTGTTGATGGAAATCGCTAACGCTTCTCCGGATGTTGACCTGAAAGTACCCCTGTTTCCCAGGCTGGAAGTGCCTGCTGAAGAAGAAGTGTTATCCGTGGTCAACTGGATGACCGGTGAGGGTTTGCTCACCCGCGCCTTAACTTATAACGACCTGGTCGATACAAAATACTTAAGATGAGTTTTCCCGGCCAACAAGCTGCAACACCCGTTGAATAACAACCCTTTAACGGCAGCCGAAGCGGCTAATCAGGCTATCTCCCGGTGATGGAGCCCTGACGCCATCTTAACCATAAGGCCGCCGCGGTGATGATTACTGCCAGAGCGGAAATATAGATTTCTAACTGAACGGCTGTAAGCAAACCGGTCTGCAGTAAAACTGTTGAATAGTTAATCGCGCCGTGCAGAAACGACGCAATAAGGTAGAACTGCCAGCCCAGACCTCTGGCCAGGCCATAACCGGCCAGCGCTGAAACGGCAATATGAAAAGCCACGGTGAAGAATCTCTCCCAAAAGCCCAGTAAAGCCAGAAAGCCGCCGGTCTCAACTATGCTCCATGTCCAGCCGGCGGCGAAAATCGTGTTATGCACCCACACCGCTTCAAATACCCCAAAACCTGCCCCGGCCACCGCTCCGGTAATCAACCCGAATCTGGGAGTAAAAATCCCGGTGCTTCGCCGCCAGTAGACGGCGATGGGGACCAGTTTGGCTCCTTCCTGAACGAGACCGCTGAGAAGAATTTGCGGTATACCGGCCAAAAGCAGCCACCGGATGAGTATCGCCTGTTCCCAGAAAGAGCCCAGTGCCTGGCCGGTCCAGATTTGAAGCGGGACCTGCACGAAGGCAATGGCCGTCCAGGTAAGTCCAGCACTGACAATACCCACCACCCAGAGCCAGGGTCGTTTAACTAGCGGCGGCCAGTAAGGAATCAGCCAGACAGCCCCGAAAAGGATGCCCAGGGCGACAGCAACCAGAATCAAGCTCCAGCTGAGTGATGGGAAATAAAATGCCGAGGAGAAAAACTGGATTATATTTTGCAGCACTTCGACCATTACTCCCTGTGATTTTACAGGTA
>CAZIQW010000165.1:0-5630 GCA_964541585.1 uncultured Dehalococcoidales bacterium
CCGTCTTTTTCACCAGATTATTGAAAGTCAGGATTAAGTCCCCGGTTTGGCCGTTCAATGAGCCATGGACCGGATCATTGACAAAATCCTCTGATAGAGTGGATGTCAGGAGGTGAAGTCCGGGATAATCCGGATTTTCCAGAAGCTCCCTCAGCGGCCGGGTGACAAACTCATTTGTCTCCAGGTCCAGGAGGTCGATATTTTTCTGCGAATATTTGGCTATCTGTCTACCGATTTCAGGCCTTAACTCAGGATTACTGACGGCTATCATCCTGGGATAGTCGCCTCCAACCCGGTTTACCGCCCGGGTTCCCAACCCAAATACCATCCTTATCATCCCTTTCCGGGGATCAATGCGGTTGGTCCAGGCATACAGGTTTCGAGAAAATGCCACACCGGCTAATGTTGGAAAGAAGTATCTTCGGTAGGGCATTCCGGAAACCCTCTGCACCAGGATTGCCATTTGCTCATCGCTCTCACCCAGCCCTCTTCTTTTCCGGTAAAGCAGGGCATCGGGATTGAGTGTACTGGCATATACCAGCTTTATCGCTCGCAAAAAGGACTCCAGCCTTTGGTCCGGATTACCCTGATTGGCGCAGAATTCACTCCGGTATTTGCCGGCAAAAGCGTTGCCGAAACTGTCCTCCAGGAGACTGCTGGAACGCACAATTATCGGCGCCTGTCCGAAGTAGTCCAGCATATCTTTAAATTGCTCCATGATTTCCCTGGAGAATTGCCCTTCCAGAAACTGCTGTTCGACCTGCTCAAATTCTTCCCGTGAAATCTGAGAGTTCCGGGACAGCCGTGACTTCAGGCGAAAAAGGTTATTGTTTACCAAAAAGGTAAAGAAAACGTCCGAGCCTATATAGAATGAATCATGCTCTTCCAGAATATGTGCAAAATCTCTGCCAGTATTCTCCAGTAATACCTTTCTGGCGACCAGCATTCCCGCCGCTTTACCGCCAATACGCCCGGAACCAATCATCCGGTTCCGGATTCGCATTAAATCTTCAACCGTCAGATAGCGGTCAGCCAGTTTGTTGAATTCCGGATGACTACCGATCATCATGCGGATTAACTCTTGCTGCAAAGCGGTTATTTCATAGCCGGCTTCCGGTAATTCAGAAGCAACGCCTTGATATTGTATGAGCTTGCTGTAAACGCTATCCCAGGGAGCGATAGACCCGGATACAGTTGCGGTCGGCCTTTTACTGGCGGATATGGATAGTGCAGCCGCATCACCGCTCCGAAAGATGGGCAGCCAGCTGGTGCCGGAAATTACATGGGGAATGAACATTTCCGGAGAATATCTATCCCAGACTTTTAGAGGGTGTATATAAGCCTGGTTATCGACATGATAAAGGTCGATTAATATCTGCGTTATATCCCTGATGCGGGCCACTGTGCCGGCGGAATGTTGATTCCTGGTCAAGGCAAAATAAGCTACTGTATCCATTTCAAATAGATAAGGACAGGTAAAATGAAAGAAATTGGCCAGCAATTCGTCTGTAGCCCATTTATTCACCAGGTCTGAAAGGTTATCAAAGACATAGCAGGCTCTTTTTCCATTCTCATCAATAACGCGGTGTACGGTAGTACTGAAAAAATCAAATCCCGGAGATGGGTCAACATCAACGATTATCAGACCCGGACGGGGTTTCAGTACCGGCGGCTGAGCGGCAAAGCGGATATATATGCACTTGAGGCCGTCATTGATGGATTGAGTCACAAAGGATTCTGCAAAATAGGCATAATCGTGTAAGCTGTCCACCTGCCAGACTACATTGTCGCCAAGACGGATGCCCTGCAGCAAATCGTCGAGAGTCTTTATGCCGCTCCCGCTTGTTCTGAAATCGCTGTTAGCTGTCATCATTTTTCCGTCAACCGGTATATTTTCACGAATCGCAATTCCTCATCACCTGAAGAATTAGAACTGTGACGGTATTGAGAATTTTCCAGGGATATTGTTTTTCTAACTCGGAGCCTGTAAGTACATTATATCTTCCCGCTGGCAGAGGTGTCACGGTATCCAGGGCCAACTTCGAAGGTTCTATCTATCCAGCACGTACACTATTACATCGCAAACATTGGTACCGGTGTTTCCGGTCGCTATCAGGGAATTACCTGTCATTCGGAGCAAAGTATTGCTATCGCAGTTCTCAATATACCGCTGAACATCCATATTCCTTTTAACTGCGGCTTCTAATGAGTTATTATCAACTATAGCTCCGGCTACATCCGGTAAATAATCCGAACCATCGGTTCCAATACTGACCACAGCCCATTCACCTGGATATTCCCTCATCGCCAGCAAGGAGACTGCGGCATAGTGCTGGTTTCTCCCCCCCACCCCCGGCGATTCGGGCACTTTCAGGGTTGTTTCTCCACCGAGGAGAAACACGTCATCAGCCTTATTCTCTCCCTGTATAATCTGCTCGGCCGTGAGCCGGGCCGCCGCAGCAGTGTCCCCTTTCTGCTCCGCCGTAATGATGAAAGGTCGCCTCCCCAGTTCTCTGGCCTTCCCGGCCATAGCCTGCAAGGCCAGTGTATTATCTCCTATTATATAGTTATGACAATTGTTCAGTACTTCAGGTGTTTCTTCCAGAAGGCCCCGGCGGCCTTGTTCCAGCAGTTCTACCACAGAATCCGGCGTGTCGGCTAATAATTTGTATTTCCCCAGTATCCCGTAAGCATCAGCAAATGTTGAAGAATCCGGGAAAGTGGGGCCGGAAGCAATAGTGCTTAAATCATTTCCGATTACATCCGATAGTATCAGGGATAGCACTCTGGCCGGTGCCAGATAATAACCTAACCTGCCGCCTTTTACTCCGGAAAGATGCTTCCTGACTGCATTAATCTCGTTAATATCCGCCCCGCTGGCTAACAGCAGCCGTGTAACAGCCTGCTTGTCCTGAAGACTTATGCCCTCGGCAGGATACGGCATTAACGCCGAACCACCTCCGGAAATTAAGCACAGGACGGTATCGTTACCATCGATAGAATATTGCTCTTTGAGATGAAGCATCTGCCTGACAGCCTCAACTCCGTTCTGGCCCGGGACCGGGTGGCTGCTCCGTATTATTCGGATTCTCCCGGTGTTATAAGCATTATCTTTACAGGCTACCAGACCGTCTGTAATTGTCTCCGTCCCTAAAATATTTTCTAGGTTCTCTGCCATCAGGCCTGAAGCCTTACCCCCGCCGATTACGAATATCCTGCCGCCGGATACGTGATAAATATCGCCGTTTACAATTAATACCCGGTGGTTTCTATCGTAGCTGACCGCAGCCGGCATGATAACCGAAGGAAGTACACGGGAAATCCCGGCTTCAATTATCTCCAGGGCAACACTGCGAATCTCGGTTGTTGCCAGTTCAGCTTTATTCTTGATTATCATTTGTCCACCAAGGGGAGCACCTGGGGGCCTTCGGGAATTACCGCGATTTCAGCATCTTTACCCCGCATCTCGAGGGCACTCTGCAAAGCCGCTTCCAGTGAAGGAAAGGGAGTCACCATCATCTCCCGGGCACAGCTTTCTTGAAGTCCGGATACCAGATAGATACTGTTGCTCATCTGGACACGGGCTAGTATCTGGTTTTGCCATTGAACACCGAGTACCCCCCCGTCCTTTATCCTGTCCAGCACACCCTGAGAAGTGCTCTCCGAAGCATGCAGTTCCCGGAAAGCCTCAGGTCCGACACCGGTAACACAGGCTGAAGCAATAATAATGATAGCGCCGTGACGGGTTATGCGTGAGGCGTTTTCAATGCCTTTACAGGTCTGGTAGAAGTCCATGTCCAGGGGCGCACCGCCGTTGGTGGTAATTACGATGTCGAATTGTCGGTCCACCCTCACCCCGGCAATATCCATCTCTAACTCACAGCCCTTTTCGTGCGCTGCAACGCAGTCGCCGGCCACTATATGGGTAATTTCTTTTTCCTTATTCAGCAGAACATTAACAATAAAATCAAGTTTAGCTGCCCTGGCATGTTCTACAATATCTTCGTGTACGGGATTCCCTGTGAGGACCCCTGCCCGGGCATTCGGATGTCCTATCATTTCAAATCCATGATTCAGGCGAATGGCTCTGGAACCGGACGCCCCCGGGAAAATACTTTTACAGCCGCCCGAAAAACCGGCAAAAAAATGGGGCTCAATGAAGCCGGTACTGATGCGGAAATCCGCTTCTACGACCCTGCGGTTCACCTCGATGGGTATGCCCCGTGAAGTTGCACCGATGTTTACCGTCTGGTTGACATCATGGTTTACCACGTTATACCCGGCGAATATCTGATGCCCGAGTTTCCTGGCCAGTTCTTCCTCGCTCAGAGGCGCGTGCAAACCCAGAGCCACGATTATGGTTATATTTTTTGCGGGGACTACGGTTTCTATCTCAGCCAGAATCGGCGGAAGCAGTTTATCGTCGGGGCAGGCCCGGGTGTTATCGGTAACCAGTACCACCACATTATCCCCGGGCTTCAGGCATTCTTTTAAAGGAGGGCTCCCGATAGGGGACCTCAAGCTGTTTGCAATAGCCTCTGCCGGATTTTTCAGTCCTTCAACATACTTGCTTTCAAGCACTGTTATCCGGCCTGACGGTAACCTGGCAGTGAGAAATGTATCTCCAAAGGGGAATTGACATCCAATTACCATTAATTAATGCTTTACCTCTCCGCCGTCAACTACCAGGGTTTGCCCGGTAATAAAATCACTATCTGATGAAGCAAAGAAGATAACTGCTCCAACCAGGTCCTCAGGATACTCGATTCTTTTCAGTGCGCGTCCGGGCACCCGGCTTTCACAGACCGCCATGGCTTCCTTATTGTCCGGATCTTCATTAAGAGTCCTGCCCGGCGCTACGGCGTTAACAGTAATGTTGTATTTACCCAGCGAGGTCGACAGACTGCGGGTCAGGCCGATAATCCCGCCCTTGCTGGCAACATAGTGGGGAATCGGAGCAGGCCCGGAAAAAAAGGTCCCGGAAGCGATATTAATGATTTTGCCCTTATTCTGCTTTTTCATCGAAGGCAGTACCGCCCGGACACAAAGAAAAGGGCCTTTGATATTTACGGCCAGCACCCTGTCAAATTCATCCAGATCGAGAGCCTCAATATCTCCCCAGGTAAGCTGTTCCCGGTAGTTAACCGCAGCATTATTGACCAGTATATCAATTTTTCCAAACTGCTCTTCGGCTTTCCTGGCCGTCTCCAGGGTATCTTCCAGTTTGGAAACATCCATTCCTACAGCAATGGCTTCACCGCCACGGGACCGGATATCACCGGCCGTTTTTTCGGCTGCCTTTGAATCGATATCGGCAACTACTATCCTGGCCCCCTCCGCCGCCATACCCAAACCGAAAGCCCGGCCTAATCCATAAGCACCGCCGGTTATGATGGCCACTTTGTCTTTCAATCTCAGGTCTTTATTTTTGATTTCCGTCATTATCATCTCCTTTATACATCAAAATCCGTGGTAGAATTCTACCACGGATTTTAATTTCAAGTCTATTTATCTTAACCTGAGACAGGCTATAATTGATTGGGCAGGAATGTCGCAATCGCAGGAATAAACATAATTATTATGAGATCGGAAGAGCACACGTCTGAACTCCAGTCACCGCTCATTATCGC
>CAZIQW010000166.1:0-5532 GCA_964541585.1 uncultured Dehalococcoidales bacterium
TGAAGCCGGGCTACGGTAAAATTATTCTCTTCGTTGAAGTAGACGATTCTTTCAAGAACACCTTCTATGGCAGCATCACTGCTCATTTAATATAACTCTCGTGAATAATATATTTGATTTACCTTAATCTAACTATATCAAACTACGACTAACATTAGAAAGGTAGTGGTCAATAAAGACCTAAAAAAACTTTTACTCCTTTAAATATGTTTGATCGATATGTTATCGAGTACTAAAAATTAAAGCTCTTAAAAAGTCAATTTACTAATGCAAACCCCATTGACAAAGGAAAAGATTATGCTATAATAAGAACACATGTTCTATACAGGTCAAAAACCTAAGCCTATATCAGAGTAAAAGAGATGTAGATGAGAAAGTCTGAGAGATGTTCCCGGATGCTGTCATTCATCCACGATTTCATTCGCGATAAAGGATACTCCCCCACCATGGATGAAATTCAAAAAGGCTGCGGTATCAGTTCTAAATCAGTTGTACATTACAATCTGGAAAATTTACGCCACTTGGGATATATAAAAAGAACCGCTGTGATTGCACGTGGTATTCAAGCGACCAGCCAGGGGGAGAGAGGACAGGCGGTCCCTCTACTTGGTAGCATCACGGCCGGTGAACCCATTCCAGTGCCGACGGAAGAAACCTGGCATAATGTGGCGCAGGATATGGTTGAAGTCCCTTACGAGATGTTGCCGCGTGGGACCCAGGTTTATGCTCTCAGGGTCAAGGGAACTTCAATGATCGATGCCCTGGTAGATGATGGCGATATTGTCGTTCTTAAAGCTGTTAACACTGCCGAGGACGGGGATATGGTGGCTGCCTGGCTTACGGAGAGAGGAAGGGCGACCCTGAAAAAGCTGTACCGTGAGCCAGGGCGAATCCGCTTGCAGCCGGCCAACCGGACGATGAAGCCGATTTACGTGGATCCGGACAAGATCCAGGTGCAGGGTAAAGTTGTAGCTGTCTTGCGTAGAGTTGAATAAACGGCAAAATTCATAAAAAATACGAGCTTGCCAATAGTGATTGAGCAGACAGATGGAGTGACTTATGGCGAAGTGAAATGTCTGATAAAGAGATTAATAAACCTGTCAAGGTCTTTATCTGAGTGCCACCAGAGAATGACTAATGAGGGCATTAATGTTGAGCCAGGAATGATTGCCTATAACGAGATGGACAATATGGTTGAAGAATTAGACGACTGGCTGTATGAAACTGATAGGGAACGGTGGCTTGATGGGCAGAAGCTCCTATCTTGGAAAGAGTGGGCAAGGGGTGAGCTTAAGATAGGCGGTCAGGTAGATGATTCGAATGAGACCTAGGCGAAATGTTGCCCCAAGAATAGGCGGTCTCGACTGGAGTGCATTTTGCCCTTAGTCCAGATGGTAGGTGACAATGGCTTCAGTAGCCCTAATCGCCAGAGGGGTGCCTGGCTAGCAGTAGTGGTACAAGACGACCAGCGTGAGACTAGAACAACTCGACAATGGATACTATACAAGAAATAAGACTCTCGGATTTATCGAGACATGATTGCCGGGCAATCGTCGTTGTAGTGGAGATACTCTTCAAGGTGACGGGAGGGCAACGTGTCAGGGGAGATAAAAGGAAAGACGAGGATACTTCTGGCCGATGGGCAGCATGTTGTGCGGCGGGGAATTCGGCACATCCTTGAAGGTGAACTGGACATAGAGGTGGTCGGCGAGGCAGATAATGGCGAGCAGGCCGTCAGACTGGCGCGAGAACTCAGGCCGGATATAGTATTAATGGAAGCCCGAATGACCAAGTTGGATGGTGTGGAAGTCACCAGGCGAATCAAGGAAGAGCAGCCGCAAGCGGCAGTATTTATCCTCACCACTTGTGATGAGGAAGAGTATATCATAGGGCTCGTAGGGGCTGGTGCAGACGGCTACCTCCTTAAAAACACTAAGGCCGAGGAGCTAGCGCAGGCTATTCGGATTGTGCAGGCGGGAAAGTTTGTTTCGACCCCGGTAGTGGTGCAGATGCTCTACAAGCGAGCGACTCGGCGGCTGGTGGCAGTTAGTAACGCCGAGCACCTCACACAACGAGAACAGGAGGTGTTGAAACTGGCAGCAAAGGGACTGGGCAATCGTGACATTGCTAATGAGTTGGGTGTTGCTTTCCGCACAGTGAAAGGGCACTTCGAGTCCATCTTCGCTAAGATGGGGGTTAGTTCCAGAACGGAAGCGGTACTGGAGGCATTAAAGCGCGGCTGGGTGAGTCTTGAAGGCAGGTAAGAAGTTAAACCTGCGAGATAGAGACACATCTCCGTATGCCAGAGATGACTGTTTTCTTCTGCCGAGCTCCGGTTTGAGTTCGACATAGGCCTTGACATCCAACGATTGGCATATGATAGACTTGAGAATCAGAATGGGGTGAGCGAATGAGTAAAGGTACTATCAAGGTGGATGCCGTAGCCGACGCTTACAGCCCAGAGGAAGCAACTCAACTTTTAGGGAAGTGAGTAGCTACCGTATGGCGGTGGATTCGGAATGATAAAATCCTGGACAGGAGGATTGGTGGGCGAATCTTCATCCCTGAGAAAGAGATAGGCCTACCCAATCAGGCCAACAACGGGTAGGACTTTTTGGATGTAGAAATGCAAAAGATCGAGTTCAATCGGGTTAGCGCTATAACGAGGACGGGGGACTTTTGGCCGATGAATGGGGAATACAACATGCCACCCTGTCACGGTGGAGATCGGGGGTTCAAATCCCCCTGGGGTCGCCAGCTACAGAACACAAACCGACCGGGAGAGAAGCTGTAATAGACAGTTAGCTCCCGGTTTTTAGTTTTATCCGGTCGGTGAACCAGACCGGGGCGTTCTTCAGTTCCTCCGGATATCTTAAGAGCAGCATATTCCGAATCTTGACCCGTATTTTATCAATCGTCTGCCCGGTAATAACCGGTGTCCGGGGATGTCTTTCTATTTCCACCTCTGTTGCCGCCCGCCGCTTCTCAAGTCAAATCATACCTGGAAAACATTAACGGCTAATTGCATTACGGGACAACTGAATTTAAGTCAGATAAACTCAATACAGGTTGGCAACTGTAATCAGTATTCTTACCGTCTGAGAAAATCGAAGTCCCGCGGGAAGCTTACAGGGGCTGACAAAATGGGCTTTGAATGCGTTTATAATAATAGTAGAGCTGTTTATTTATCAGGTGGTAATATTATGGACAATAACGAATTTTATCAACCAGAAGAAATCATGACAACAGAAGAAGTAGCCAAATATCTCAAAGTGAATGTCGGGTCTATCCGGCGCTGGACGCGCGAGGGTAAATTAAAAGGTCGTAAATTAGGCGACAGGGGTGATTACAGATACTTTAAAAAGGATGTCCTGGAGTTCCTCCAGTAGAGATTTGGTTTGAAGATTTCTTGAGTGGAGGCAGGGGCTTCTATAAAAAACAGGAAGGACCAGAGAAATACAAACAGGTCACCGGGGCAGGGTTTTTTCGTATAATAATGATTCAAACCCCGTCCGGGTCGCCCACGGACTCAGCCAGGAGGCAAGGTGACCGAGGTTTGCCCGTCCGGGGCTCAACCGGGCTTCTCGATTCTCTAAATGAAATGACCCTGGTCTCCGGGGTTACAGGTGTTGCAGTGCCACCATGTCCCTGGCCGCAAAATGTAGAGATTCTCTGACTTGCAGACCTTCGGCGATAAGCTCTAAAACTTTCCTCTTGTTTTCGGGGAACTGGTAGCCTTCGTAATCCTGGGTGAACAGGAGCTCTCCGGACTCTTTCCGCCAGCCGTTCATCATGTGGTCGAAACATAAACGGGATGTGACTGTTAAAGCTTCTACCATCGTCTTCAGCTCTCTTAAGCGCTCGTGGGGAGAAGTTAGCTGAAAGTCTCCCTTCCGGTATTCGTCAAACAGGGGTGTATTCGGTCTGGGTACGAAGGGACGCAGCCGGATATAATGCGGATTGATCCGGTTAAGTACACGGGAGGTATTCAGGGCGTGCTGTTCTGACCTGCTGCGGCTTCCCAGTCCGGGCATTACGTATGCCGAAAACTCAAAACCAGCCTCTTTAGCTTTGTTTCCTGCCTCAATATGCTCTCCGGCAGTCACACCTTTATCAATAATTTTCAACAGCTCATCGTCGCCGGATTCCAGTCCGACATGCAGCCTGTTCAGGCCTGCTTCCCGGATAGTCTTAAGCTCCTCCGGGGTTTTCCGGTAAATGGTTTTGGCTCTGGCATAAGAAGTAATCCTCTCCAGACCGGGAAATACTTCTTTCAAATACCGGATTACTGCAACCAGGTCGGGATTTCGCATGATAAGAGAGTCGGCATCTTGAAAGAACGCCGTGCGTCCGCCCAGACTGAGCCAGTTGAATACGGTCGCGAAACTATAGCTGTCCGCCAGTTCCGGCTCTTCCCGGATAATATTTGCCCCGAGAGAACTGCGGATGTGCCCGGCATACCCCAACCGGAAGGATGCCTGTTTTATCTCATCGCTGATGGCTTTGGCTGCCTGGATATCCTGTTTTATCTCTTCCATCGTTCTCAGCTGAAATTTCTCACGGTTGTATACCGAGCCGTAGCAAAATTTACACCGGCCCCAGGGACAATTGCGGGTCAGCCGCAACAGCAGGGAATGGCTTCCGCCTTCGCTGGGAGGCCGGATAGCCCCTATTTCAAAGGAAAGTGTGCTTAATTTCTTCATGTGTCACCCCCGAGAATAGAGGCTGTTCCGGGTATGCCTTCAGTTTCCATGAAAGGATAACTTTTTTCATGGGACTGACCGTCAGCTACTATTATGCATCATCCCCGGGGATTATCCAATATAAAATCCCTGGTTCATTCGCATTTTATTGTAATGCCGGTGATTTTAATGATTCTGAGAGGGGTAAATATTTACCCCTCTCAGAGATACCGGTTTCAATTGTTATCCTGCCGTTAAGGGGCAGGAATCTTGCGGGTGATTTTCTATCGAGGTTACGGGAGTGTACTCCCGTGTGTTTCCGGGGTTTCGAAGGTTAACAGGTTGTCGTTTTCCGATTGGCAACTGGCGCTTATCCAGGCATCCGACCTGGCTACGCCGGAGACGCGGAATTCATCAATGCATCCGTCTAAAAAGCATTCCAGGTCCCGGGTACCGATTCGTAAGGGTGCGGCGCCGTTGCGGGGAATAATGCTGTATCCCGAATAGGAGTCGGTATCCACTCTGACCCCGTTGGCAAAGAGGGAGATATCGGAACAGCCGTCAGTCCGGCCGAAACGTCCCGTAATATGCACCCAGTCACCATTGGGTATATTGGAGTGGTCCCACCGGGAGCCGGCCCCCTGTCCTCCACCCAGGTTCCAGTGGTATGTTGAAATTGACTGTGGTCTATCTCCATAACTTGCATTATAAATGCGGAAAGCCCATTCATGCTGATTACTTTCGCCCTTGCCCAGGAGATGAACATAACTGGAGGAGGTCATATTCTGGACATTGGGACTGAGCCAGAAGCTGACAGTCAGTTGTCCGGTGGAGGAGACTGAGAAATCAT
>CAZIQW010000167.1:0-5529 GCA_964541585.1 uncultured Dehalococcoidales bacterium
CTGGAACAGATGAATACGTGGAAAAACTTGAGGATGAGGTTAAGGCGGCACAAAGTCTGGGTCTGCCGGCGTCGTTCGTTCAGACGGCGCCTTTGCCCTTTGCGACCAAAGGCGCCGTCCGGTTGGATAACCAGGCCCAGTTTCATCCCCGTAAATTCCTTCTGGCTCTGGCTATGACAATACCGGGTAACCGCAGTTTTGTTTTTGAACAAACCCGGGCTGTGGATGTTGAGGATGGAGAACCCTGTACCGTCACCACGGATAAGGGCAAAATTAAAGCGGCCAACGTCATTATTGCCACGAACTTTCCGGTCCATGACAAGGACGGCCTTTATTTCGCCCGGCTGGAAATCATGCGTTCTTATGTCCTGGGAGTGAGAATTCAGCAGCCCTTTGCTGCCGGTATGTTTATCGGCGCTGAGAAAACCGGCCATTCCTTTCGTTCCCACCCGGTAGAAGACGGCGAAATTTTAATAGTCGGCGGCGAAGACCATGTCACCGGTCATGAGCCGGATACGGTACAGCGTTATCAAAACCTGGCTGAATACGTTAACCGGATTTACGATAACCCCCGGATTGAATACAGCTGGTCGACCCAGGATAATATTACGGTGGACAATGTTCCTTATATCGGTAAACTGTCGCCTCTGAAAAAGCACCTGTTCGTCGCTACCGGGTTCGGTCAGTGGGGAATGACCTCCGGAATGGCGGCTGCGATAATACTGACAGACCTGGTACAGGGACTTACCAACCCCTGGGCTGACGTCTTCGACCCTTCCCGTCTGAAACCTGACACCTCTGCCGCCAAAAAGCTGGTATCCCAGAACATGAAGGTAGTCAAGAAAATGGTCGGCGGACATCTCTCGGGGAAAAAAAGAGCTCTCCCAGGTGGCAGCCGGTGAGGGTAAGATTGTAGAAGCAGATAAACAGAGAGCAGCAGCCTACCGTGACGGGCAGGGCAATCTGTTTTTGTTGAGCCCCAATTGTACCCATATGGGGTGTGTGGTAACCTGGAATACCGCCGAAAGGACCTGGGACTGTCCCTGTCATGGCTCTCGTTTCAATTATGACGGGGAAGTTGTCCACAGTCCGGCAGTGAAAGGACTGAGCCCGGTTGACCACAAACAGGATAAATGAAATTTATTGTGTTCCCTTAGCGGTAAAAAAATTCAGGAACAACCCTTGGATTTATCTCCTTTTTTACTGCCCTCTTTCCTGGTTTCTTTGTCTTTTTTCTCAGCCTTTTCTTTTTCTTTTTTTTCTTCGAACTCTCGCACGAGGTTCCATCGGAACGGGACTCAACCCATAATTATGTCCTCCCTGTATATCTTTAAATTACTGAAGTCCGGTAAAGATTATGTAAATCAATCGCTGCAATCTTCTCTTACCACATCTTCATTATAATCAAATAATGGTTATACGGCTCCCTGATATAAAAATTGGGGAAAAGCAGTGGAAAGAATCATCAGGAGCGGAGTATGTTCCTCCGCCTGTGATTACCTGATCAGGGAGGGAGTCTCGATAAGAGTCACCATCACGGCTTTCTGGTTTTTTCCCTGCCATACAACGAGTTTAAGGTCCTGTCCGACCTTGCATAACTTGATGATGCCAAGCAGCTCCTCGGCACTGGCGATAGGCTTGCCGTTACAACCGGTGATAATATTGCCGACGGATATTCCAGCTTCGTCCGCCGGACTGCCGATAGATACCCGGGTCACTAATGCTCCGCTTCCTATATCCAGGTCATACAGGATAGCTAATGCGCTGTCAAGCGTTACCAGATTAGCGCCCAGCCAGGGACGGACAATTTTTCCGTCATTAGACAGAACCTGGATAATCGGCATAATATCACCTATAGTTATGGCATAACCCATACCCTCGATGCCGGACGCATCTATTTTTAAACTGGTCATACCGACGACTTCCCCATTCATATTGACCATCGGCCCCCCGCTGTTTCCACGGTTTATGGCGGCACTGGTTTCAATAAGATTGCTGTATATTTGCTCCGGAGATGAGGACATGGCAACCCCCAGACGGCTGATGATACCCTCTTTAACACTGATTCCCATCCCCAGCGGATTCCCCATCACCATCACCCAATCGCCCACCTTTAAATTGGAGGTGTCATTAATCGGGAGCGGCTGCAGTTTCCTGTCGGGATTTATTTTCAGCACAGCCACGTCGGTAGCCGGATCGGTTCTTATAAATTCTGCTTTGTAAGCCTTCCGATCATACAGTTGTACAGTGACCGTCTTGGCGCCTTCTACTACATGGTTATTGGTTACAATAGTCCCTCTTTCATCAATAATCCACCCGGAGCCCTGACCCATTTCAGTCTGGGTCTGCTCGCTCAATGCATCGTAGGTAATGCTCTCTGTGGTAATGGCCACCACGGAGGGTTTGATTTTCTCCACCAGAAAAGAAAAATCCGGATATGTAACTATGGTCATCGTCTGATCTTGAGACAGCGGAGTAGCCGTGGGTCTTTGCTCCACGGACAGGGCACAGCCTGACCCCAGAATCAGACATAAACAAAGAAAACCGGTTAATCCTTTAACGATATACTTATTAGTTTTCATAATCAATCCAACCCAAGATTATTATAGTTTTTAATAAATAAAATTTAATCAGTACCGGTACTTAATATGAGGCAAAAGCTTTTTCCCTGTAGATTTGAAGGGTATACGGAAAATAAATAAGTGGTTTGAAGGGCTGAATTGCCGGTTTTAACCGTCAGGCTATGACCTGCATACGCGATATTTGATAGATTCAAGTATTTCCCACTTTACGGTGTAATCGTTTATATTATCCCTCAAACAGTAACATCCAGGATGCCCAGCAAGCTCAAACCCCGGATAATCATGTTTACCGCGATGGCAGCTAATAGCAGGCTGGATATTTTTGAAATTGCCCGGACTCCGCCTCTCCCCAGAAAACGCATAATCCGGGTGCTTAACCTGAAGATTATCCAGACGATAACCAGGTTTATGCCGAAGGAGACTACAACGTAATAAATCGGAAACTGGGTTGCCAGAAGGAGCAGGGTGGCAATGGTGGCCGGGCCGGAAGTAAGCGGTGTACCTATGGGCACCACAGCCACCATTTCTTCCTTAATCATTTCCACTGCCTGTCCGCCTAACATATAGTTGACTGATAATATTAGAAGAATAATCCCTCCTCCGATGGCAAAAGAGCCGACCGAGATGCCCATCAGATTTAAGACTAATTGTCCCAGAAACAGGAAGAAAAAGCCTATTGCGGCTGCGGTAATTACCGCATTGCGGACCATTATCGAGCGTTCACGGGGGGACATTTCATCACTTAACGAGATTACAAAAGGAAGATTGCCTACTGCATCAATCACAATGAACAAAGGCACGAAAGTCAGTAAAAACGACTCCCATACGCCGTTGGCTGCCATAATTACATTCTATCACACGCCCGAAAAGGCTAAGGAAACGAAAGCGGGTAAATCCAGCCCTGGGTAAAAATAACGACGGTGATATTGTATTTTTGCTGCAATTATGATATACTTGTCCTAGGTAAAAGTGGGAATTGAGCCCACTTTTTTAATTATGTAAAAAATAAGAATATGTTAACTAAAACGATGATTAGAGATTATCATGGCTGGAGGTTAGGTTCAATATGAAGAGCGATTTTTTGCTCGCTATAACTCAACTCTCAGCTGAGAAAAATTTGCCTAAAGAGGTAGTTCTGGAAGCTGTGGAATCAGCTCTGGTTTCGGCTTATCGGAAAGAGCATTTTCATCCAAACCAAAACATCGTTGTGAAAATCAGCACTACAACCGGTAAAGTCGAGGTCTGGGCGGAAAAAATTGTATCCGAGTCTGTGGCGGACGACCGTAAGGATATCACCCTGACACAGGCCAAAAAGCTAAACCCGGATGCAAAGCTCGGGGATGCCCTGATGGTAGAATCCACTCCGGCTAATGCCGGGCGTATTGCGGCTCAGACAGCGAAGCAGGTTATACTGCAGCGTCTGCACGAGGCAGAACATACTGCCATTTTTGATGAATATGCCGGTAAATCCAATGATATCATCACCGGTGTAGTCCAGCGAATTGAGCTCAAGCAGGTCTTTGTTAACCTGGGCCGTACCGAAGCGGTTTTACCTTCTACGGAACATACTCCCGGTGAAAGGTATCGCATCGGCCAGCGCCTCAGGGTTTATGTAGTAGAAGTTGCCCGTACACCTAAGGGACCCAAGGTGATTGTTTCACGCTCTCACCCCAATTTGTTGCGTCGGTTATTCGAACTCGAAGTACCGGAGGTCTTCAATGGGATAGTGGAGATTAAATCCATTGCCCGTGAAGCGGGTTACCGGAGTAAGGTGGCGGTAGCGGCGCGCCAGGAAGGCATTGATCCCGTAGGCTGCTGCGTGGGACTGAGAGGTATTCGAATCCAGAATATCGTTAATGAGCTGAACGGCGAAAAAATTGACGTTGTCGCCTGGAACAAGGAAATACCCCTCTTTATCGCTAACGCTCTGAGTCCAGCCCACACTATAAATGTAGAATTAAATAATGATATTGCTACAGTGGTAGTCCCGGATAAACATCTTTCATTAGCCATCGGCAAAGATGGGCAAAACGCCCGGCTGGCGGCCAAATTGACCAACTGGAAGATAGATATCAAGAGTGCTTCAATGGCTGAGGCTGAGAAAGCCGCCAAAGCGCCGCCGGAAGAGGTTAAGGCTAAAACACCGGTTGCCGCTGAAGCCCCCGCTTCGGTTGAGGCTGCCCCGGAACCGGTGGCAGCAGTTGAAGAAGAAACTGTTCCCCAGCCTGTCGCCGAGGTGATAGAAGAACCGGCGGTTGCAGAAGAAGAGCTTGTCCCTGAACCATTAATAGATGAAACTGAGCCGGAAGAGGCAAAAGAAGAGGAAGCTGAGGCGGAAACCGTGCTCAGCAGCACCTTCATTCCTCGCCGTATCATTCAGCCTCGTGAAACCGGGAAAACCCAGATCCGCTTTGCAGAGGATATATTTAGTAACCGTCCGGGAAAATCTGAAGATAAACGGAGAAAGAAAAAGAAACGGTTTGTTCATAGTAAAGGCAAACCGGGGGAGCAGGATGACGAAGGTTAAAATGTCCGCAACTCCCGCCAAACATATTCCACTGCGTACCTGTATTGCCTGCCGTAAGACCTGCGGCAAAAGAGGGCTGGTCCGCCTGGTACGCATCCCTGACGGAGCGGTAGAAGTTGATACAACCGGCAAGAAATCCGGCCGCGGAGCTTATTTATGCCCGGACCGGACCTGCTGGGAGAATGCCTTAAGTACCGGCAGACTGGAGTATGCTTTACATACCAGTATCAAGCCGGAAAATAAAGAGAAACTTGTGGAATATGCAAAGGGGCTTGAAACCTAGTACCTGCGGTGGAAAAAGAAGGAGTTAATTTTTTTGGCAAACACTGGAAAAACTAATGATGTGAAGGTTAGTGCACGTTCCAGCACTCCTAAAGCGCCCTTGGTTGAGCTTCCTGCTTCAATCAACGTCAAGGAGCT
>CAZIQW010000168.1:0-5513 GCA_964541585.1 uncultured Dehalococcoidales bacterium
TAAAAAGAGCGCGGAGTGTATCATCGCTGAAATTGGGGTAGATATGAGCCAGTTTACCACCTTGATTTGGAGCTATCAAGCCTGTAGACAGCATAGTCGTCAGCAATTTCAATGCCGTTAAGACCGCTTATCCCGCTCAATCATACGACCTTTCTTCTCATAAAACTTTTTTATCATGGTAATGATGGTTTCAGGAATGACAGGTTTTATCAGGTAATCATTCTTTTTTTCGTTGTCAGCGCTCTGTATGTCAGAGGCTATTGCAGCATATGCCATTTTCAGCCCGGGGTACAGGAACGGGATTCTTCTGGTCATGACGACAACCGGCCCTGTTCCGATACAAATAGCGAATCTCCAGTTGAGAGAAAGCCTGCGGCAGAAGTTCCGGATTACTCTGACTGCTTCCCCGCAGGTTTCGCCCGGCCGGGGGAAACCGCAGTTCACAACAACGTATACTCTGGTGTCTTTTGGGCTATTGCCTGTTTTCTGATACTGATAATAGTCTTCAATCAATCTCATGAGCGCCCCGGGAATTCCGTAGTTGTGCAGCGGGAACACAAAGATAATGGCGTCCGCGGCAGCCAGGCTTTTCAGCATATCTTCAGGATAGTTATCCTTTACTTTTGCCCTGACGGTGATAATTTTCTTGCTGTATTCCTGGTCGGGAAGTCTGAGGGCAATGTCCCTTAAGAATTCGAGGGAGGCAGCCTTCCTGCCTCTAAGGCTTCCGTTCACCAGACAAACATTTTTCATATCCTTCCTATCTGGTACAGGTTTTTAGTGTCTCGTAAATATCCATATTATCTTTAATTGATTCAGCTACGAACACATCTACCTGTATGTCCATGCCGGGGTGGACGATATCCATCTTCCCGCGGTGTTTAGCGGTAAGGTCGATGAAAGTGCTCTTTTCCTCGGCGTCAATGTCTTCACCGTAACCGATAATGACCTGCCACTTATGGCTTCCTGTGCCTTTGTTTATCGGGCTGGCCATGGTAGATGAGTAGTGCCCGAATAAGACAGGGGTCAGGAAAATGGTACCCGAGTATTTTTTAACGGTTTTCCTTATTTCGTTGACTATGTCCTTATTGACGCATTCATCCGGATGCTTTGTCAGGCAGAGAAGACAACCGATACACGGAGTAACGTCATTCTTCCCCAGCTCGTATATTTGAATCTGGTGACCATTTTCTTCCAGAGCCGTGATTACCCTGGCTTTCAAATCCTCTGAAAGCTTCGTTTTCGAGTCCTTATCCAGGAGCAGTAGAATGTTCAATGTAAATTCCTCAATATTGCCAGCCTGATTAGAAATCATAGCAAAATATAAGAAACAGCTCAAATTTCCAGTTAAATCAAACAGGTGGGGGCCAATATGCTGATGTTGAGGTAAGCCGGTATTATCGAGTCAATTCCAGCATTAGAGCTAACATCAACCTCAGCGAATTTTCGTTGAGGTTGGAGGAAGTATCCTTGTCGCTATGGAGAAAAGAAAGGGGTTCCGGCAATGTCGGCCGCCAACCGGTCAACAGTCTCTTAACACTGAGAGCGGATAACAGACACTCCAGCGAGGGACTTTGATTGCCGGGGAGCAGGGATAAAGTCAGGGCATTAGAAAAGCCCCGCAAACGGAATGACAGATGGTCGCTGCTGAGGAGCATCCAGGGTATGTGAGCCGACCGGAGGGGCACGGATAACCGGGAAGCGGCTTTCTCGACTTCCCGGAAGGCGGGAAGAGAGGTCTGCTGCGTTTTAACCGGCCAGACTGCCAGGACATCACCGGAGCCGCAGAATTCCAGATTATAGACAGCAGCTATGTTTTTAAGCCTGACCCTGGTTACATAATGCAGTGAACCGAGAAGTCCCAACCGAAGTATCGGAGTCCGCAGCCAGAGCTCTTCGCGGTCAAAAAAGACAATCCTGGCCGGAACCGGAGCCTTTCGTAGTTCATTACAGAGACCCAGGAGGACAGCAACCCCGGAAGCGTTATCGTTGGCTCCCGGGCTGCCCTTGACGACATCATAGTGGGCTGAAAAGAGAGGGCGTTTTGCCGGCGATTGAGGCAAAAAGTCGACCTCTATGTTTCTGATTTGCGGCCGTCGGCACTCTTGAACTGCGGGCTGCAGCTCCATTGCCGCCAGTGCATCCAACACCTGCTTTGCCCTGGTCCGGCTATCCTTATTCTCCAGGAATTTTACATAATCCATCAATTTGACATGGCTTACATGACACTGGCTCATATTATTGATTGTAACTATGCAGTGTCGCTTTCTTCAAATGCCTGAGAACGGTTGTCGGAATACATCAATCAGCGTTTTCCGCTATAATAGTGAAGAAGCCGGCAGGACCTGTGAAATCCAGGCTGCATACGGGGGCATAGTCTGGCTTAAACAAGTGAAGAATGGCATCCGGCTGTTAGAGAGTCAAGGTTGATTTGATGAGTACCCCTCACCTTCTTATTCCTCTCCCACAAGGGGAGAGGAAAGTGGAAGAGAGGGAACTACACCTTATTTCAATATTGATGGTATACTAGCCGGTCGTGCCGGCCAGGGGATGCGAGGGGTCACCCGACAAAAGGGTGATATAATTATTTACGCCAGAGGCAAAGGGCGTATCAGGAAAATATGGAAGATAATGTTGTCAGATTAGATTACCGGGGCAAAGAAATTATCCTGGTTGGAACTGCTCATGTTTCAAAGCAGAGTGCTGAACTTATCAAGAAGGTTATTGATGAGGAGCGGCCTGATAGCGTTTGCATTGAGCTGGACGATGGACGCTACCAGAATATCCAGAACCCGAAAGCCTGGGAGAAGATGGATGTCGTTCAGGTTGTCAAAGCCAAAAAAGTAGGCTTTCTTTTAGCCAACCTCGTATTAAGTTCATATCAAAAGAGGCTGGCTAAAAGGTTGAATACTATCGCCGGTCAGGAAATGTTGCAGGGCATAGAAAGTGCGAAAGAAACCGGGGCTCAACTGGTGCTGGCAGACCGCAATATCCGCGTCACTCTTCTTCGTATCTGGCGGAAAACCAGTCTGTGGGAAAAATTGAAATTGCTGTTCAGCCTGCTCTTTTCTATCGGCGATGATACTGAGATATCCAGTGACACAGTAAACGAACTGCTGCAAAAAGAAACACTTGATTCTTTGCTTGCCGATATGCGGAAGAAGTTTCCCAAAATCGGTGAAATCCTGATTAGCGAGCGGGACCAGTATCTGGCATTCAAAATAAAAGAAGCCCCCGGCCCAAAGGTAGTTGCCGTGCTGGGGGGCGCTCACGTCCCAGGCGTGAAAGAGGAAATTTTCAAAACGCAGAATATTGAGAAAATCTCCTGGGTCCCGCCGGGAAACCCGGTTTTTAAGATGATCGGCTGGGCGATTCCGGTAATCATCGTGGGACTGTTTATTTACGGTTTTGCTATCAACATTCAAACCGGCCTGCAGCAAATATCCACCTGGGTATTGTGGAACAGCGTTCTGGCGGCGGTATTTACTGCCCTGGCGCTGGGACATCCTCTCAGCATTCTTACAGCGCTTGTCTCTGCTCCTTTTACTTCCCTGAATCCATTTCTGGCCTGCGGATGGCTGGCCGGGCTTGTTGAAGCAAGCGTGAGAAAACCTACCGTCCAGGACCTCAACAATATATCCAATGACATTTTCAGTTTCAAGGGATTTTTCAAAAACCGGTTCCTCAGAGTACTGCTCATCGTCATTATGGCGAATATCGGGAGCACCATCGGAACAATAGTCGCCGGTACGGATATTGTAAGGAACCTTTTCCTGAGATAACCGGACTGAAGACCGGCTGCTGAAATATTCAGTACGACATAACTGTCTGAGGAACGGGGCCGTTTCTTTCAAGTAACTCCCGGATACCGGCAATAACAGCTGCCAGCGATGGCTGTGAGAAAGTCTGAATAAAGCTTGCCTGATGGCGTTGGCAACAAGGGAATCGAGAAAGAGGAAGCAACGCCTGATATGTATTATGATGAAGATATGATAGATTTTTTCTCAAGAGACCAATATAATCATCCGCTCGAAGCGGATTACATCCTCCGGCACTGGAATTTATTTTGGGGTGAAAGAACTGTGTGTAATAAAACAGTACCATTGATTGTATTAATTTTTTCACTTGCCGGTGTTTTTCTTTTTTCATTGTCCGGCTGTAACCGGTCGATTGGCGGCAGCGATAATCAGGTCTCTCCATCCACGAAACCAGCGCTGCCATTACTGGATACAGTAATTCATAAGTCGATAGAAACCGCCTATTTTGCCATGGGGTGATTCTGGGGGCCTGACTCCCAGTTTGGGAGTATCGAAGGAGTTATCCGCACCAGAGCAGGATATGCCGGCGGAACAACGGCAAATCCTACCTACATTAATATCGGCAATCATACCGAGACCATCCAGGTAGACTACAATCCCGATATTGTATCCTACCAACAATTACTGGCGGCTTTCTGGAGCGGCCATGACGCTACCTATCCTTCTTATTCAGACCAATACCGCTCGGCCATCTTTTATACTTCCGACCAACAGCAGAAGCTGGCAATTCAGTCCAAGCAGACAGAGGAGGCCAAGCTGGGGAAGACACTAATAACAGCAATTGAACCGGACACCGGTTTTTATACAGCGGAGGACTATCATCAGAAGTATTATTTAAGGCAAAGGTCTACTCTGGCAGATCCATTATATTTAATGTACCCGGATGCTGCGGATTTCAGGGATTCTACTGCGGCTGCCCGTCTGAACGGATATGCCGGCGGGTATGGAGAAATGGATAATCTCCAGAAAAACCTGAATTCCCTGGGTTTATCAGAATCCGGTAAACAGACATTGCTCCAAAATATCGGAAGCCGGTCTCACTCCCGGCGGTTCCTCCTGATTAAGTATTGCTCACAGACCGGTCTAAGGGCGTGTGGGCGGCTGGCGGCCGGTGGCAAATACCCTGCCGTCACGGACCTCAATGTATTTCATATCAACCAGAGCCTCCAGCAGGACCCGCAGCAGGGCTTCGGTAAGGGGAGGCGAAATTTTATTTCTCTCAAATTCGGTGAACCGGTTGAGAATTTCCCCGGTTTCTATTCCGGGTTCCTCTTCGATTTTTTTCAGTATGGCAACCTCACGCCGGAAAAATGGCTGGGCATAATCACTATCGCTGATATCGACCGGCTCACAGAGGAAATGGGCAAGGGTCCGGTGGTCGCCGCAGAGGAAATGTCCGACTTTGACCACTACCGGGGCATCGGCGCCTGTATCGATTTCTTCTACGGGGCGTAATCCGGCGCCGTCGTATTTCATCATATCAGGGTCTCTGGCATCGTGGCCGCGGTAGCGGTACAGGATGCTCTTGGAATAATTGTAACCGAGGAGGAATACACCGTGCACCACCGGCATCATCGATGCCAGCAGCCCGGGGCAGATTCTGCCAGTAAAATTCACTCCGTCATAGTAAAACTCGTCGCCGATTTTAGATCGGAAGAGCGTCGTGTAGGGAAAGAGTGTAGGATAGGGTGGTGG
>CAZIQW010000169.1:0-495 GCA_964541585.1 uncultured Dehalococcoidales bacterium
GGACGGACGGTAGAATACAGCTTTCGCTGGGGTGACAGTGGTGAGCCGGGGTAACCAGGCATTTAAGCTTCCGCTCAATAATCTGATACAGTCACCTGTGCCGCCCGGAAACTTGAAACGGGTTCCCTCCGGACGAATTAATTGAAAACTGTCCGCATTCAGTGATAGGATATTAATAAATTGAAGCTATTACCCGCTTCGGCAAGGAGTGTATTCTCTTGAGTAATTTGAGCCCCATCGTTGAAACGCAATGCGGGGCAATCGAAGGTATTCTCCAGAAAGATATCTTTGTCTTTTACGGCATACCTTATGCCGCCCCTCCGGTTGATGAACTGAGGTGGCTTCCTCCCCGGCCGCCGCAGCCCTGGCAGGGAGTACTGCTGGCATCTGCGGCCGGCCCCATCGCCCCTCAAAACCCCGGGGCTTTCGGTACCTTCGAGGAATTTATTGTTGATGAGCCGCAAAGCGAGGACTGCCTGTATCTCAATGTCTGGA
>CAZIQW010000169.1:505-5498 GCA_964541585.1 uncultured Dehalococcoidales bacterium
GAGGAGCCTTTACCAAAGGCTCCGGCTCGCGTCCCCAATTTGCCGGAGATAAGCTGGCCCGCCGGGGTGACGTAGTGGTTGTTACCCTCAATTACCGGCTGGGGGTCCTGGGTTTCCTCAATCTCAATGAGATAACGGGAGGCAGGATACCGGCCACCGGAAATGAGGGATTGCTGGACCAGATTGCGGCCTTGAGATGGGTAAAGGATAATATTGCGGCTTTTGGCGGCGATCCCGGCAATGTCACCGTTTTCGGAGAATCTGCCGGAGCCATGAGCATCGGCTCCCTGCTGGGGATGCCCGGAAGCGCCGGACTCATCCACCGGGCAGTCCTTCAGAGCGGGGCCTGCAAAACGGTCAAGACTTTGGAGCAGGCGGCACAGCATGCGCAGCAGTTCCTGGACATACTCGGCGCGGGTTCCCAAAATGCCGCGGTTTTAAGGTCGCTTACCCTGGAAAGGCTGCTTTCGGTCCAGGATACCATCGAGTCCCGGCTGCCCGGTTTAACCTTTGCCATACCGGTTATCGATAAAGATACTTTGCCCTCAGCGCCCCTTGATTCCATCCGGTCCGGCTCGGCCGCCGGAATACCGCTGCTGCTCGGGACCAACCTGGACGAGTGGAAATTACTCGGGCTCAGAAGTTCGAGACTGAGAAAAATGGATGCGGCAGGACTGCTCCAGCGCTGCCGCAACCTGCTGGCATCCGGGAATGCGGAAGAACTGGTAGAAACCTACCGCCGCGCGGTGGAGCGGCGGGGAATAACTGCCAGCCCTTTTGAAATTTACATGGCGGTGAAGACGGATTACGAGTTCCGCCTGCCCGCAATCAGCCTGGCCGAGGCGCAGGTCTCCAATAATCAGCCGGTCTATTGTTATCTGTTTACCTGGCGTTCTCCGGCGCTGGAAGGGGCCCTGGGCGCCTGTCATGCTCTGGAGGTTGGTTTCATTTTCGGAAATCTCGACGGCAGGTTCAACGGCTCGGGGAGCAAGGCCGAACAGCTTTCCCGGAACATGCAGGATGCCTGGACCGCTTTTGCCCGTATCGGAAAACCCGTTTGCGAGGGTACCGGCCCCTGGCCGCCCTATAATGATTCAAGGGATACCCTGATACTGGGTGAACGCTGCTATGTCGAATCTTCTCCCGGTGATGCGGAACGCCGTATCTGGGATTGTTCTCCGAATCTCTAACCCTTCTGTCGAATCCCCGGCTGCAGTATTCCATAGTACTATGCCCGATATTACTAACTGCTTATTTACTTTCATTCTGTATTCAATACAATAGTAATGGGCTTGTTATATTAAGGTAATCTATTCAATCAAGCAAATAAATTAGCGCTGTCTGGATAAGGAGAAATGCAATGGTTACTGCGCCGGAAAAACTTGGCTCGGATATGAGCGAAACCGAATTAATGGTTGAAGAATTCCGACAGAAAGTGGTCCAAACACTGCAAAGGGAAAAAGATAGGCTTCGAGAGAATGCGGAGAAGGAAGCCAAAAATATCCTGACCAAAGCATATCAGGAAGCGGCACAGCTTGCCTCCCAGGCACAGGAAGAATACAAGCAAACGGTCGGCGTAGCCAAGGAGCAGGCCCAAAGGGAAGCGGAATACATCCTGTCCCAGGCCAGGGAACAGGCCGAGCAGGTTCTCAGAAATAACGAGGAGACTATCCGCCGGGAAGCCAAAGAGAAAACTAAAAAAGAGGTAGAGTCCATCATTCGCAGCAGTAAGGAGGAAGCAGCCCGAATCTCCGCCCGCACCATCCAGGAAGCTAAGGATGAAGCCAGCGAGATAATTGCCCAGACTAAAAAGGAATCCGATGAGTTAATCCGGCAAATGATGGATGATGCCGAACGGGAGGCCCAGGAAATAACCCGGTCTGCCATGGAGTTGAAGCAAAAAGCTGCTGAGGAGATGGAAAGG
Source organism: uncultured Dehalococcoidales bacterium (assembly GCA_964541585.1). GTDB lineage: Bacteria > Chloroflexota > Dehalococcoidia > Dehalococcoidales > UBA3254 > CAZIQW01. Next base: position 2,430 of record CAZIQW010000169.1, read on the forward strand.
GCACAGCGAGAAGCCAGAGATACAGCGGAGAGAATAATTTCCAGCGCCCGGGAAAATGCCGTTGCCAGCGCCGAAAAAGAAGCGGCGGAAATTATCGCCCAGGCTAAAATCCAGGGGCAGCAAGAAAGACAATACATCCTGGCCAATGCAATGGCGGATGCCAAACGGGCTACCGAAACTGAGACCGCCCAGATACTCTTGAAAGCCAGACAGGAAGCTGACGATATAGTTAACAAAGCGAAGGAAAAAATGAGAATCCAGCTTGAGGATTCCAGCCGTTTGATGCTGGAGATTCAGCAGAAGATGCATCAGGTAATCGGTACTGCCGGACCGGAATCGAATAATCAAAAGACCGAGGCACCGGTTGAAACCAAGTCAGCAGCGGCTGAGGCCCCTTCGCCGGCTCCCGTCTTCAAGGATGAAGCTATAATCGAACCGGCGGCTGCTGTTAATAAAGAAGAAAATAAATCTGCTTCGTCCAGGCCGGTTCCGGAGCCGGAAACCAGGGACGTTAAAGTTGCATCCGTCAATACTCAAAGCAAGACTAATTCAATTATATTTAATGAAGAAGATAAAACCTATCAGGGCAGATTGAAAATCGATGTTGCGCCTCCGGTAGATAACGAGCAGGTAAATGTTCTGGAGCAGCACCTGATGAATACCCCCGGGGTCCAGGTTATTATCAAGGGCGGTGCCCAGGACGGCAGCGCCTGGATTGAAGTCGATATTTCCAGCCCTGTCTCTTTGCTGGATGTTCTGAGAAAGATACCGGGCGTTAAAGACGTCGTGGGATGCAAGAGCTATGTTATCATTGCCATGAAATCCAGACAGCTGGTGTAAAAGCTGCCAGCAGCCGATAACGGAAAGCAAATAACCCCCGATTTATTCGGGGGTTATTTTTTCCCAGCAAATCTCTCACTCTAAAGTATTAACTTTGCATTTCTGCCGATTCCGGTTCTTTTCTATTACGGCTGCAGAATTTGACCAGCTCGGCAAATTCATTGATACGGATGGAATTGTTGGTCTCCAGGAAGCCGTCGTAGGTAAGGTTAATCCAGGGCTTCTCATACCTGGCGCTGAATTTTTCAGCCATGGCGGCGACAATTCCCCCGGGCATACAGCCGTGAGGCATCACCGATATTACTCCGGCATACTCTGGATTCTCCATCCAGTCGATGCCACCGCCGATGCTGAGAACTGCTTCGCTTCCGCATTTAGATGACAGGAAGAGAGCCGATTTGTCCAGTAACTGCTTCGTGGAAGGCTCTTTTTCGGTTAAAACCTCTTCGAAATGGCGCGCTACCCTGTGCTCATCTTTTTCCTGGATGCTTTTCTTGATATAGCTGATGATAATTTTTTTCAAATTATTGTCCCGGATAGCGTCCTCCAGGTGACGGTGATAAATATATTTCAGCCACTCTCCCATCGGAGAGACCACCGCTTCCAGTCCGGCAGCCTCACAGGCTTTGACCAGGTTTTTGTTACTGAAGCAGTTGGAACGCAGATAAATTTCACCGTTTATACCCACCAGCGGCCGGCGGGGTAGAGTACGGTCGATTAAATCTCTGAAATCCGCTGTCGCCTGCTTTAATTCACCGGTGAAGTCCTCTTTTTGACGTACTTTATCCCCTATCTTCTTTAAATACATATCGAAGAGTTTATCTGCCGCACCCTTCTCTTTTTCATACGGCCGCACCCGCCACTGCAGTTTTTGCAGTTGGTCCACTGCCACGATGCACTTCCAGACAATCCGCTCAAACCCCGGGCCCAGACCGATGTCCCGGTAGGCATTATTGGACACCGTGGTACGGATTGGAAGGTTAAAACCAATGTCTTTCAATATGCGGATTTGTTCAATGGCGTATTTTCCCAGACGGCACGGGCCGTAGGCGCCGGTCATGAATCCTTCAACATTTTTCAGATTATGCCCGTTTTCATAATAGAACCTCAAGAAGTCTCCCAGAGTTACCCGGTAAGGCAGACATTCGGTCCCGGAAGTTACCTGGTTGCTGTATAAAATATTCCTTTCATCCGGTTCCGGCAAAGAGAATGCCTTTACTCCGAAAGACTCCATAACCGCCGCTATCACATCGGCATGAGGGGCCATGCGCGGTATAATCAGGGTCTTTCCCAGACTTACCGTAGAGGTAGTCCCGCGGTAAATATCTTTAACCTGCCTTTCTCCTTCTTTACCTGAGGCGGCGTAGTTCTTGATTGTATCCACGAATGCTTCCAGACGGGTCACCAGACCGGCTTCAGCGGCATGCTCATCTATTTCCAGTTGGCCCATCGGTTTGCCGCCCATAACATCTTCCAGCTCTCTCAAAATAAAAGAGTTAGGGCCGCAGCCGAAATTGGTTAAAGCCAGCCCGTACAGCTGAGGATCATGGGAGACAATATCAGCCCCGGCCAGCATCCGGCTCTCGTACGACCAGTACGGACGGTCTGAATATTTCCGTGGGTCTACTGAGGAAAGCGGCAGAAAGTCCATGGGTACCGGTACCACACCCAGCTGGGCCAGCTTCTCCGCAATGCCCAGATTGGCTCCGGAGTCCTGAGCCATGTAAGCTCTGGCCAGTATGGCCACACCCAGCTGCTGACTTTTATGCAGCTGCTGAAGTAGCCGGGCTCCCAGTTCCGCTCTATCCTCCTCATATTTTTTCTGCGATTCGATTCCGGCTAAAGCAGCCTGACGGGCTTTTCCAGCATCAAAACCCATTTTTTTGGCTACATCCGTGAGGTTCTTGATTACATCATCTTCGCCATGGCTGAAATCGATAATCGGTATCAGCAGCTTCTTTTCCAGGTTCAGCACATGCCGGATGATAAAGGGGGAGGCCTGTACCAGGGGGCAGGCATATTTCTGGTTTTCATCCCCTTCCTTTATCCCCAGCCTTATAGCGGAAGGGAAAATAATATAATCAGTATCTGTCAGGGATGCGGCATGACCGTGCAGCAGTTTTATAGGAAAGCAGCTGTCGGTATAAGCCAGCCCGATTGACCGTTCGATAATATCCTTGTTGGTTTTTCCGGACAGCATCACTCTCGCATCCAGAGCGTTTAGAAAAC
>CAZIQW010000170.1:0-5458 GCA_964541585.1 uncultured Dehalococcoidales bacterium
GAATCTCGTGACTGGAGTTCAGACGTGTGCTCTTCCGATCTATTTCCGGCGGCTTCAAATTGAGAGATAACTCGGGAATTCTGGCGGTCAGGGCGTTGAGTACCCGGCGGTGGATTTCCTCATCATCCGAGACGGCTCTCGCTGCCCTGAGAGACTGGTTCATCAGGCATGGCAAGCAATCGAGATAGGTTTTCATCTTAAATCGTTCTCTCCTGTTACTTTCGATTTTGTCTCTCAAGTTCTTCGATTCTGGTTATCGTTGTTTCCGTCTTATGCCTCAATTCATCGATAATCGATTTAATCTCTTCTGCTGACGCTGTAACTATTTCAACGATTGCTCCCCTGGGGCAGATAGGCAGGCAAATCCGGCACCGATTACACTCTTGCTGATTTATTTCAGCTTTATTATTGATCAGGTATATGGCCTGACAAGGACAATTCTTGACACAAAGCCCACAGCCAACACACTCATCTCTTCTTATTTTTATCATTGTCTTCTATATTCTTTCATTAGCTGTTTCTTTTAACTACAGGTTATGTCTCTTATATAAACTTTTTGCTTCCGGAATTATCCTGCTAAATACTGCTAAACCAATTTTGACGCCACTTTCTCAGATACTCTTCATAAGGATAGGTTTTAGCGATAGCTTCTTCTCTAAAGCTGTACCTGTAGTCGGCGCAGAAATCTAACAGGAGCCTGTATGCCCAGTTCAGCTTTTTCATCGTCTCCTCGTTCTCTTCACTGGATCCGTCATTTTTATCAGGGTGATGGCGATGAGCCAGCCTGCGGTAGGCGTTTTTTATTTCCTTTAGCGTTGCTTCCTCTTCCAATCGGAGTAATTTTCGCGCACGGTCTATATCCTCGAAGTTAGCCATTTCTCCTTGATCCCCTGTAGTTTATCATTCTCTTTCGGGAGAGAGCGCAATTCATTGTCCATTGATTCCCGGCGGTTATCCGGCATCAGTTGCGCAGGTCCTCGGGCACCAGCGGGTGGTTGACCCTGTGGAGCCTGGTTTCGTTTGCCACATGATCGATATAAAGCTTCCCGTCCAGATGGTCGATCTCATGCTCCAACGCCTCCGCCATCAGTCCGTTAGCCTTAATCTTAATCTTCTTGCCCCGGCGGTCTAAACCTTTGACTGTGACCGATGCCGAGCGCCGGATTTCTCCGTAATAGCCGGGAACGCTCAGGCAGCCTTCGGTTACCTCCTGAATTCCAGCCCGTTCGGTTATTTCCGGGTTGATAATTGCCACCAGTTGCTCTTCCGGCACCTGGACTACAATCACTCGAAGCGCTATCCCGACCTGGGGGGCTGCCAGCCCCACGCCCCTGGCTTGCTGCATGGTCTCAATCATATCGTCTATGAGCCGCTGAATTGAATCATTGATGATGTGTACCCGTTTGGCTTTCTGCCTTAATACCGTATCAACCGGAAAATGGCGAATGGGTAAAATTGCCATGGCGCACCTTCTAGAATTTTATTTTTACCAGTAAGTTCGTTTTCTTATTGAACCGGGCGTTGTAATCAGAAGCCGGCTCATCCAAGGCACTATTGTTCAGGTTGCATCTTCTGTTTGAACCGGGTAAACCGGCCGGATTGACAAATTACATCGATCCGGGGGTTTCGTTCAGACGATATTAAGCTCATTCAGGGTGACATCGAAAATAATGCTCGAATTCAAAAAATCAATTTCCATCACCTTACCCAGTATTGTTCTGGTCTCACCGGTTAAGGTCTCAATTTCTGCCTGTCCATCCAGGATTCTGAGCCGGGCAATATCCTCCAACACCGGTTTATCTCCTTTTGTATTCAGGAAAACCTTAGCCAGACACATATTCCACCTCCCTGCTCTCCAGCGAGAGCGACTATTAACAAATTATTTAAAAATCGGGCATATCCGCTTTGGTAAAAATATTATCCAGGACTTTCTTGATCTCTGCTACAGCTACTCCTTCATCCGGAATACGGCCTTCCAGACTGGCTGTAAAGATATCTGCATCGTAGTACAAGCACCCGATTACATCCATGAAGCTTTCCTGAATTCTGGCTTTCAGCCCCTCTGCGATTTCAGCCGAAGGCACCTTGTTCATGATTACCATAATATTCTTAATTCCCATGCCCCGCGCCAGGTCGTATATCTTCCGTCCCACGGTGACAGATTCCAGGGGGGGTTCTATCACAATCAAGATATTATCAAGGCTGGTCTCCACTCCCCGTCCAAAGTGCTCTACCCCGGCCTCCATGTCTACAATGGCCAGTTCATTGGTCTCAAGTTTCAGCTTTTTCAGAAACTCCCGGCTGAGTACCCCCATGGGACAGGCGCAACCTTCCAGTGACTGGAGAATTTTCCCGATGGCAACCAATCTGAGACCATTTCTTTGGAATACATAATCTTTCGGAATGCCGGCCAGAGTAATTTCGGTTTCAGCAAAGATATTTGGCTGGCCCATCTTCTGCTTCAGACTTTTTTTGCCGCCAAGCATCTCCATCAGCGGCGCCGGCGGGTTCTCAAAACCCAGCATCCGGTGAAGCCCGGAATTCGACTCATCGGAATCGACTACGAGCGTCTTTATTCCCCTTTTTTCAGCCTCCCGGGCTAATAAGGCAGCCACGGTGCTCTTTCCGCTCCCGCCTTTACCGCAAACCGCAATTTTCATCTCTATTACCACCTTCGTAAAATCAGCCAGCTCCGGCTTTATACCGGGGTTTCATCCGGATGTAGCTTGTGCCATTTTTCCAGCAACTGGTCTTTGCTTTCTACATGGTCGGGGTCAGGGACTGGTGCGCCTACCGGGCAAACCTCAGCGCACTTTGGCGAGGGGGCATTGCCGACGCATTCAGTGCATTTGGCAGGGTCAATGACAAAGCAGGTGTCTCCCTCAGAAATCGCCTGATTCTTGCACTCATCCTCACAGGCTCCGCAACTGATGCAATCTTCCGTAATCTTATAGGCCATTTATCGATATCCTCCTGTTTCTATTTTCACTATTGGCAAGGCGTTAACTAATAAAAAGGGGCTGCGCATCCCATAGCATTAATTATTTTCCCTCAAATCTTATTTTTCCGGATCAGATTCCGGTTACCAACAATAATAGCAGCTCGATTTCGCGTCATATTAATGCAAAGTAGATAACTCATAATTTCAGTTCAGCATTACGCACACGCCGTGTACCACTTTCAAATTGTGCTCAAGACAAAATGCAATAGCATTTTCGCTTTCGGAACCGGGTTGAAGCCAGATTTGGTGTAATCCCAGTTCCCGGCATTGCTTGAGAGTTTCCTCTGTGACCCTGGGCGGTACCACGAAGTCCACCACATCTACTTTAACCGGGATTTCCGCCAGACTGGCATAGCATTTAATGCCTTCCAGTTCTGTAAGTTTGGGATTGACCGGGTATACCTCATAACCCCTTTTTTGCAGATTCTTGACGATCTGATTGCCATACTTTTGCGGATTATCCGTGGCGCCAACCACGGCGAACCGTTTCTGTGCCAAAAATTCGTTTATCAGTTCTTGCACTTCCTTATCTCCTTAAAAGATGAGATAACTGCCTCATTCTGTGCAGTTATTCCAGGATATACCCGAATCCGGGTTTAACCCGGCTAACACTGGTTAAGACTCTTCTGGAATAATAGCATTTCCCCTTAAGTCATTAGCCGGACGCTTTATTCTTGTTCCTGGTATAGCAATCCCAGCAATATATCGGCCTATCACCTCTCGGTTGAAAAGGCACCCGGGTCTCCTGGCCGCACCGGGCGCATATGGCAGAGTACATCTGCCGGTCTCCCTTTCCCGGACCATTATTACTCTCACCGGCCTGGCGCGAGGCCTTTCTTTTTTGCCGGCAATCCGGACAACGTTTGGGCTCATTAGTATAGCCCTTTGCAGCGAAAAACTCCTGCTCTTCGATTGTAAAGGGGAAGGTTTGACCGCAATCGGCACAGGTCAGTGTTTTTTCTTCGAATGTCACGTAAATATCCTCCTCAGGAACTCGGACTAGCTTTTAGCTTCCAGTTCCTGTATCCTGGCTTCCAGGGCTTTCAGTTCATCACCCAACGACCGGGCTTCATTTTTAAGAAATCCCAATTCTTCCTCACGAGCCGGTGACGAGGAAAACCCCCCGAAACCATAGGCTCTGCGGGGATAGTAATCAGGAACAACCCGACGAGGGAAATTACCCGGCAACCCCGCTCTTATTCCCCGGGGACTACAATAACCTCTGCCCCCTCCGGTCATCGGCCCCATGCCATTAGGGCCGGTACCATCCAATCTCGGCATAACACACCTCCTCTAATGATATCTATCCGCTTTAGTTTTTTTATTCCAGCTCCCGTACTCTGGCGTTAATTCTCTCCAGATCATTCTTGATTGCCTGGGCCTGGTTTTTCAGATAATTCAATTCTTCTTCCCGGGACATCGTTGCCGCAGCAGGTGTTGCATTTGCTGCAGGAGTCCCAGTGTAGTAGGCACACCGGGGCTGTCCGCCTCTGCCTCTGCCCACATAAGGCCAGGGTGGCGAACTTCCTCTGAAACCAAAGCCCATTCCCCCTCTGGAGCCGGCTCCGGCGCCTCTTCCTCTCCCGAATCCTCCGTACATATATCTCCTCCTTGTATTACTATTTGCTGTCATACATCTTTTTTCGCTTGACCACGGCGCGAGCGTCTTTTAAGCCCTCTTGCACCCGCCGGGGGCTGTACCGGTACAATATCCGGTGTCCGGCAAGTCGGGCATAGCTGCGTCGGGGCATGGACCAAAGCCTCATCAGGGACATCCCATTCATGGCTGTTCCGGCAGCGAAAGCGGCGCACCGCCATCTCGAAATTGCCGCCTTCAATCCTGATCGCCTTGCCCTGAATCAATGCCTCTGCCATCTTCTTTCGGGCTGCATTCAGTACCCTGACAAAAGTAGTTCGAGAGACATTCATCTTCTCAGCACACTGCTCCTGTTCCAGGTCTTCCTGGTCTTTAAGGCGGATAGCCTCCACTTCCTCTACTGAAAGACATATCTCTGCCAGTTCACTTAAAGGAATACTGGCCGGTTTAAAATAGGTCACTGAAGGTATATAGCTTACTCTCCGCCATAACGGCAGTCTTCCCATATTTTCTTATTTCCCCGCCGTAAAACGAGCATATGCTCATAATATTAGTGTTTATTTTGGTCATATGTCCACAATTCAAGATTAATACAGGAGAGACTATTTGTCAATAGGGAGTTATGACCCCTGATCCGCCATCAAAAAGTCTATAACAGCCTCATTTGGTGTTTAATTCGAAGCTAAGCTACAATAGAAGAAAAGCTAAGGAATAATCACCAAAGAGGTGAAAAAATGTTAAAACAGGGAGTGCTTCCCTTTCGTTACGAAGCGGAGCCAATCGGATCCGGGATGACGGCTCTGGCGGGGTTACCCGCCTATCTGGAACTGGCCATCGTTTCCGGGTTAACTGACTCCATT
>CAZIQW010000171.1:0-4404 GCA_964541585.1 uncultured Dehalococcoidales bacterium
TTCCGGTTTATTTGCTGCTACGGATTTATTCTCTTCAGTCATTGTCTTCTCCCTAACCTAACATCTCTAAGAATGCCTGTACCCTTGTGGTGAGGCGTCCGATGCTGGACATGGAATACTCATCTTCGAGGTAAAGTACCGGTGTATCCAGTTTTTGGATATAAGCCTTCAAAGCCGGTACTTCGAAACCGAACGGGTCGCAATACTTATACAGGTAGATTATAACGCCGTCTACTTTAAAATCCTTGATAAATTGGCCGATGTGTCCGAACCGGACCTCCTGGTAAGCCTCATAATCAACCTTCTGCTCGCGGTCGGTTCGTCCGCACTTTACCCCTTTCAGGTACCTTTCGGCCAGGCCGTCCAAGGGGTCTGGTGTAATGGCGATATCTTCCCAGAACTCCCTGGTACCGGGGCATAAATCATCGATAACCACGTTAGCGCCGGCGTCTTCGACGATTTTAATAAATGCTGCGTCATCCACTTGTGCCCCTACGACCATGATACGCGGTTTCTTTTTTTCGGTAATTGGTTTTTTATTTACCTCATCGATGATCTGGTTGATAAGCTTTGTCGATTCTTCGACAGGCAGGCTTACCGAAGCGACAAGTATCTTTGTTATTTCGCTGCCGGAAATCGGCGGCGGGTCTGTCTTTCTCAATTCTAAAAGTCTGCGGATAGCAGCCCTGTTTTCATTATGCCGCTCGATTGCCTGTTTCAGGTCTTCGTCTGTGATTTGCTTCCCGGCATAGCGTCCCAGGCTCTTGCGGAATATATTCAGGATATCCTTAAAGAACGCTATTGACGATGCATCGTCGCCGTGCGGCATGTCGATAAGATGCGTATAAGGTAAATCCAGGGTCGTCCTCCAGATGCTATAAGTCCGGCAGATGCTGTCGCAGGCGTGCGGTATAACGAGACCGCTTAACATGTTGTACGTACCTTTCAAGGTCATGTCGTAGCAGCTTCTTACCAGCGGGCAGACGATCGTTTCCATATTAACGTCCGCTTTGCTGATGGGTTCGTTTACATCCCCCTTGATGCGGAGGGGAATGAATCCGGCTGCGGATATTATCTCTACCGGCGTTAATGCGCAGAGATATCCCATTATCTTTTTACCCTGTTTGCTTAATTCCGTAGCACGGGCACAATAGTCTTCATATAGCCTGTCCGCAGTAGATAGAGAAACGGAAGTGTTATTTACCATATGACCTCTCCTCACCGGTTGTACCGGAAATTTTATGGAATATTAAGATAATAATACTACAAATAACGTAATACTATCTTGCCGTTACGGAAAGATAGGGGGACTTTTGTAATCTAAAAAGCCGTTTGCTTATGGCAAAGTAAACAGATCTTTCCTGTCAGCTAATGCCTGCGACCGTTTCATCATTAGCCTGGATAGACCGTATATCGTATCGAACGGTTGCATGTTGGTGAACGTATATACCCACTTTGCTGTTTCAAAGGCGACCTTTTTTGGATCTTCCCCATTACTCACTCTTTGGAGCATGCCGCTGTGGAATTTTTCCGTGGCTGCCATCGCTTTGCGGAAGTGGTTGCGTACCTCACCGGTAATTACTCCGTTATGGCTTAATACCCCGTACTTTGCTTGCATTTTGTATAGCTTTCGGATACTGTTGCAATAATTCTCCAGGGAATCGAAATAGTTAGGCCAGAAAAGGTCTCTAACCGGGTCGTATAGTCCGGTTGCGTCGCCGATAGTTATTATCTCCTGGTTTTGATTGTAGTATGAAGTATGACAGGGCGAATGGCCGGGTGTGTCGTAAATTGTCCATTTCACTCCCTTGCCGAGGTCTACCGATTCTCCCTCTTTTAAAGTAAGATCGATTTCGAATACCGGATACTCGATGACCGGCGGCCATTCTTCAATTTCACCCTTGATCAGTAATATCTCGGAAATGATCGTGTCAAGCCGTGTGAATTCTTTGCACAGTTCTTCGCTTTTTAATAGTGTTGTCGCCGTCGGACCGGCGATGACTTTTGCTTGCGGCCATTGTTTTTTCCAGTTTATTACCGCGCCGATATGGTCCGGGTGGGTATGTGTCAGGGCGATGTATTGAATCTGTTCCGGTTTGATGCCCATTTGCTCTACTTGATTGATAACCAGCGAGGACGTCGCCCCGATGCCCCCTTCTATTATCATCGCGCGTTCGCCAATTGACAGGTATGCCGGATAAGCAGGTGTGCCTAATTGGAAAAAATTAGAGGTAATGGGAAAAGGTTTGTAATTTTTCTCACTCATGATATCTATTTCCTCGCTGCTTATTTATCCCTGTTTGGATATTGATTTACGGTCACCGGCTGTTTAGGAGGTAAAGCCGTCCGCTGTTGATTAATATCGCACTGGCTGCACATTATAAGTATAAGATGTGCGGAAGTGGCAAGTCAATCAATAACAATTTGCCTGAAAAAGGTTTATGGTCGCAGGTATTATTTGCGGATTTGTGGTATCAAGATTTACGATTTCTGTTGACAAACTGGTATATCATGTGTTATACATAGCTAACCGATATTGACACCTTTCCGGCATTGACTATCAATAGCGGTGTTTATACTTGTTGTAGTATATTCTTTAATTAAATGGAGGTAGTTAAGAGGTACGAGTAACTGAAAGTAAATTTTAAATTGGCCACTTCATCAGGATAACTGTATTCTTCTTAGATACAGTTATTAAAAAATTAAATATAATTAAAGGAGGCGTAGTATTCTATGGCTGAAGGCAAGAAACCTGAAAGCAAAGAAAAACTAATTTCGAGACGTAAGTTCTTAATTGGCAGTAGTGCAGTCATTGCTGCGGGAGCCCTGACCGCTTGTACTCCCAAAACAGTTACCAATACGGTTACTAATACCGTAACCTCTACAACCACTTCGGTTCCTCCCGCGTCCACGGCGACCGCTACTACTACCGCTACCGCTACGGCCACGGTGACCAGTACGGCTACCACTACTCGTCCCGCGGTTACTACTACCACTACCGTTCCCATTTCTTATCCGATTTCCACAGCTTATCTGGTACATGACAGCCTCAGATGCGCTGGTTGTCAGAGTTGTATGCTAGCCTGTTCAATGGCTCATGACGGGGAAGCGAATCTGTCTTTGTCTCGCATTCAGATAATGAAAAACACGATGGACCCGCACCCGTATGATATGGAAATGGCAGTATGCCGGCAGTGCCACGTTCCCCTTTGTGTTAACAGTTGTCCTGTTGGGGCTGCTTATATTGATACTGCTAACGGTAATGTGAGAAGGATTGACCAGGCGAAATGCATCGGATGCGGTGCTTGTATCGAAGCTTGTCCATTCTTGCCGCACCGGACCATTTGGAATCCCGTTACTAAAAAAGCCACTAAATGTGATTTGTGTCTTGATACTCCTTATTACAGTGGTAAGGGAGGCCCGAATGGTACGCCGATTTGCGTAGCAATCTGCCCTCAGGCTGCTCTGGCATTAGCTAAGACAGCTGACCAAACCGATATCGCCGGGTATGAAGTTGATCTCACGCCCAAGAAGGCTAGTTAGGGAAGGAGGAGAGAGAAAAAATGACAGGCGGATATGTAGGTAAAATACTCCAGATTAATTTAACCACCGGGACTTCCATTACCTTTGATACTTCTAAATACGAACCTTATGGTGGCGGCTATGGCATGGCTACCGCGATTTTCTGGGATTTTTGTGTCGCTCCGGGTGATTGGGATTTGCAGGACGCCTTTGATCCCAGGAATATTATCACTCTTATGACCAGTCCGTTAACCGGAACGGGTATCCCCTTTGCGGGCAGAACAAGTGTGGGCGGCATGTCTCCTCAGGCTTGGCCGATTAACTGGTTCTCCCGTAGTAATTTCGGCGGCTCATTCTCAGCTATGGTCAAAGCGGCCGGCTATGATGGTATTGTTATCACGGGCAAGGCAGAAAAACCGGTTTGGATTGACATAGTTGATGGCAATGTAGTTATTCAAGACGCTAGCAAGCTGTGGGGACTTAATACCTGGGACACGCAGCAGGAAATATGGCGTTTAAAAAGTGCCACTCTGCCTGACACTGTCAGGTATAACAGTGAGTGGCAGAAGCTGGGTGATTCCTATACTACACAGCGTCCGGCTATTGTTACTATCAGTCAGGCTGGTGAAAACCTTGCCCGTATTGCCTCCCTCGTTCACGGTGCCGCGAATGGCGCCGGCCAGGGCGGTTTCGGCGGCGTGTTCGGTTCCAAGAATCTGAAAGCCGTGAGTGTGCTTGGCACTGGCTCCGTTAAGGTCGCTAACGCTAAAAATGTACTCGATGCCAGGCTGAACTTTGAAACCAAGTGGCCACAGGGCGGTATGTCTGATCAAGGCATCTGTGTATCTCCTCAAGAGGCTCCCATCGGTAAATCTTCCTGTT
>CAZIQW010000171.1:4414-5458 GCA_964541585.1 uncultured Dehalococcoidales bacterium
GCTGTATGCGCCGCTGCCGGAATAGGATTGGGTTGGGTAAGGAAACCCAGTGTATGGATACCTACTGGTATAACCTGCCCTCCCGGAGTGCCGGCGGCAAGGTTTGGCCTCGGGGGGCTAATCGTGCTCGTGAAAACGCCCAAGGGTCCGATATCCTTCAGAAATATGCCATTAACGGTTTCGATACGGCTTTCGGCGGCGCGATGGCTGTTGCCGTTCCGGGTAACCCCATGAATGTCGTTCCTGATGCCACGGGTTTGGGCTGGTACCTTTATTATCTCTATGAGCAGGGTGTTATCGGCCCCGGCAAAAAAGTCGATACCTACCCGTTACCGATGGAACACTACGATAAAGTAGAGTTTGCGGAAGCCATGGCCCAGTGTATCTGCACGCGTACAGGCATCGGCGATTTGCTGGCCGAGGGTACTATCCGCTTCTGTGAGAAATTAAATAGATTGGGTGATATGGCGACTGTCCTTCGCTATCCTCAGTGGGGTTATGTCTTCCACTGGACATTACCCGGTGTAGAATGGGCTTACGGCAGCCTGATGGATTCCCGTGATATTAATTCCCATGATATGCAGGATCAATTCGGTCCTGGCCGGGGTGCTAGCGCCAAGACAATGACTTGTGAAGAGTTTGTGAACTTGCTCTCTAAAGAGACTCCTCCCTTCCTGAATGATCCTTACATGGAAGGGTGAACAGGCTTTCAAGACGGGTATCTATTCCGAACACAAAGCCAAATTAATTGCCTGGTCGCGGTATTACGGCACCTTCTGGAAGGAATCGATGCTCCTTTGTGATCTGGTTTTGGCTGATTTCTATAACACGAAGTCCGAGAGTCATGAGGGGGCTACTCCGGAAGCCGAGATATCGTTCTACAATGCTGTTACCGGCAAGAATGTCAGGTTCGAAGACTGCATGGAGATCGGTCGTAAAGCCTGGAACTTGTTACGGGCGATTTTTGTTCTTCAGGGTCGTCACCGCGATAAGATCGGAAGAGCGTCGTGGAGGGAAAGAGTGTAGGATTGGGGGGTGGGGGGG
>CAZIQW010000172.1:0-5448 GCA_964541585.1 uncultured Dehalococcoidales bacterium
CCACCCTATCCTACACTCTTTCCCTACACGACGCTCTTCCGATCTAGCGGAAAGTGAAATGACCCCGGGAATGAAGAATAATCTTGCATTTCAAAGATTTTTGTTCTAGACTTTACACTTATGAAAGATAACCTGAAGCTAATTGAAGTCCCGTGAATGTAATCCTGATTTGCGGCCTGCTGGCCGCCATCTACCTGGCAATCAACCTGGGGCTGCCGAGGGCGGCCCTGGACACCATGCTCAAGACCTATCTCATTCAGCCGGTGCTCTGGAGCGGGCTGATTGCGGCTGTTTTTTTCCTGCCGGGGAATAATCCGCTGAGCAAAATCAGCAAAAGAAATACCCTGGTCTACCTGGCCCTGGGGCTGGCAGCCATCCAGATACTGTTTTACTTCATCGGCGGGCTGTTTTCCGGGTTCGGGCGGAACCCGGCGGCCTTGACCCCCCTGGGGATTAGCCGGAATATCTTTTTCGTCGGCGCGATGATGGTCGGAATGGAGCTGGCCCGCGCCTGGCTGGTGACGAGGTTCGGCAAAAAGCACGGATTTACCGCCATCATCCTGACGGCAGTCTCTTTTACTTTCATCTCTATTCCCCTGGCCCAGGTTACCGGATTCAAGCTGGAAATCGGGTCCGCCAACCAGGTTATTTCCTCCTGGATGCCTTTACTGGCGGAAAACCTGGCCGCTTCCCTGCTGGTGCTGCTGGCGGGAGCCCGGGCGTCCCTGGCCTACCGGGGGCTGCTGGCCGCTTTCTGGTGGCTCTGTCCCATCCTGCCCAACCTGGACTGGGCATTTAAGGGGCTCATCGGGGCCGCCGTACCCATACTGGGAATGGTGGTAATCAACAGCTATTTTTCCTCGGCGGCCGCCAGGCTCCGGACCCGGAAAAAAATCCGCAGCGCTTCCCTGCCGGCAGGCTGGATAACCACCGCCGTTTTCTGCGTCATAATCATCTGGTTCGCGACGGGGGTTTTTCCCATCAAACCGTCCCTGGTGCCCACGGGCAGCATGGTACCGCTGATTAATCCGGGGGACGTGGTGCTTACGGCGCCGGTCAACACGAATACCATTAAGAGGGGTGACATTATCGAATTCCGGGACTTAAAACAGAATATCAATATCATCCACCGGGTGATAGAGATAGAGGGGGAAGGTCAAAACCGGTATTTCATTACCCAGGGAGATGCCAACAGCTCCCCGGACGCCGACCCCGTATCGTCACAGGCAGTCCTGGGAAAGACCGTTTTTACCATTCCCAAGATAGGCTGGATATCCATCGTGGTGAAGAGCATGTTTACAGCCACATCAGAAGTGGTACAATGAGTTTAAAGTTAAAAGCTTAAAGTTTAGGGTTTAGAAATTAGGGTTTGGGGTAATTTAACATAATTTATGAGGGAGGTCAGGAGGGATTTCTAAATACACCTTATCCTAAGGGGGACCACCGACCACTGATAACTGAAAACTGGGAAATGATAAATGAAGAAATTGAAAAGATTCATAACCGACTCTAAATACAGCAAGCTGCTGATTGGAGCCGCGGCGCTGCTGCTGCTGGCCAGCTTCATCACCCTGTTTGTCCTGGCAGCGGCACCGGCGGAGCTTGAAAAGGAAAACGTTCTCGTCAGCTACGGGCAAACGGGGAAATATTCTTATCAGACGTACCTGAAGCCTTCACTGATTTTCGGGTCGGCTAACGGGACGGCTTCGACGAATCCCCAGTTCCCGGCGGCGGCGGTTTCCACCATCGATTTTACCTACCGCTTCACCCCGGCGGGGAAAGAGCCGGTGAGGGCTTCGGTTGAGGCCGTACTGGAGAATCCGGGCATCTGGCAAAAGAAAGTCACCCTGGCACCGGAGGTCCGCCAGACCGGCAGCTTCCGCCTGTTTTTCTCGCTGGACCCCGCCGCAATGAACCGGATGTTCGATGAAATTGAAAAACAACTGGGAATCACGGCTTCGCCGCGCACTCTGACCCTGAACGCCGTCATTAACTCCGGAACGGAACGCCTGGTGCAGAGTTTGCCCCTCCAGCTGGAACAAAACCTGATAGAAATATCCGGCAACCTGACCCGCTCGGACGCCGCCGGCAGCGGGGAATTTGATTACACGGTAAACCGGAAAGAAACAGCCGCCGGTACGGGTGAGACATCCTCCGCCAGGTATCCGGCACAGATAGTGGACAAGCTGAACTTTACCTATAAATTCAATTCCACCAGCACGGCCAGCGCGCTGGCCACAGTAGACGTCATCATGGAAAACCAGGGTGTCTGGCAGAAGACGACGCGTCTGGTACATCCAACGGTTACCAGCGGAGAACTGGCGCTGCTGTTCGAAGTCGACATTGACGATATCCTGCGGCAATTTGAGGATATAGACACCCAGACCGGTCTTACCACCTCGCCGCGGATGGTAACCATCCGGGCAACGGTGGACGGCAGCCGGCTTTTCGTACAGGAAATTCCGCTGACCATTGAAAGGGGCATCCTGGAGGTCCCGGATAATTTAACCCTGGAAAATACTGCTGGTACCGGCCATCTGACCTACGAGGTGGTGCTGCTGGAAAATCCGATTTATGCCGAAAGCATCCTGCGGCCGCAGGCTTCCAGCCCCGTTCCACCGGCGCCGTCAGGCCTCGATTTCAGCATTAATTCAAAGCCGGATTCACTCAGCGGCGATACCTCGCAGATTACCATTCAACCCGGCCAGGGGATTTTCACCCGGCTCATCGACCGCATGGAGGCGTCTTTTAGCTTCGACTTCGAGTCCAATAAACCGGTCGAGAACCTGAAAACGGAGGCGGACATTGTCGCCGTGATTGAGGCCGCGGGAATCTGGTCGAGAACGTTCCCCCTGCTCCATCTCCAAGAGAGCGACAATTTCACCGTGGACGTCCCGCTGGATATGGCGGGCTACATCGAATTGATGGAGGCTTTCCGGAACGAAACGGGGGTTTCTCCGGAATCTTACGATATCAATATTACCGCCAATATCCGGACTACCGGAGAAACGGCGTACGGCAAGATAGACGAGATTTTCAGTCCGACACTGAAAGGCACCATCAAGGGCAATATCCTGCAATGGGACGAGGAACTGACCACCAGCCGGCCGGGTTCCATTAGCCAAACCACGCTGGTCCCCAACACGGAGAAATACCTGGGGATGTCTCTCGGGGCGGCCAGGGGCCTGTTGATTGCTCTCACCGTAATCTTCCTGGGAATTCTGCTGGCCCTGCTGTATCCCTATTATGCCAGGCGCCAAAAGGAAAGAATCTCCCCGGTGGAAAAAGAGGTCCGCCGGATAAAGAAAAAATACAAGATGAGGCTGATAGAGGCATCCGATTATACGCCGGCAGTGGGAGAGAAAATAGTGCTGCTAAACCGGATTGAAGACCTCCTGACCGTGGCCGATGAACTGGGCAAGCCGGTAGTCCATGCGATTAACAAAAATCCGGATGAAGAGCTGCACAACTATTACGTGATAGACGGGATAACACGCTACCAGTACCTGCCGATTCTCAGCATGAAGGAAGAGCGCATCCTGCGGGCGCTGGCGGAAAGGCTGGCAGACCGGCAGGAAGAGGAGTACTAAGCCTTTAACGTCTTTTAATTTGTCATTCCGGCCCCCGAGCCGGAATCCAGACTTCCTTTCCTATTCCTCCCTCAGGATAAGGGACAACCAAACTGTTCCTCCCTTATTTATAAGGGAGGTCAGGAGGGATTTCTAAATACACCATGACCTTCTATAATCCGGACTTAAAATCATATGCCAGGGCGTTGAGAAAAAACATGACAGACGCTGAAAATCGTTTGTGGCATATCTTGAGAAACAAGCAATTAAGGGGTTGTCAATTTTACAGACAAAAAATCACAGGGAATTGCATAGTAGACTTTTTTGTCCCGCAGCGAAATTGGTAATCGAGGTTGACGGAGGGCAGCATCTATCCGGGGCAGGAGAGAAAGCGGATGCAGCCAGAGATGAATTTATGAAGAATCGTGATTTAAAGGTAAGGAGAGTTACTAATCTGGATGTCTTACAAAACCTTGAGGGAGTTGTGGAAATTATTGTAGAGGATTTGGAAATCCCCCTTAATCCCCCTTATAAATAAGGGGGAAAACTGCGGGGACCCTTATAAATAAGGGGGAAGGCAATGGCGAACCCTTATGAATAAGGGGGAAAGCTATGGGGACCCTTATATATAAGGGAGAAAGGTACGGGACCCATTATAATTAATGAAATTAGCTGCCGGTTCTGTCCATCCGGTAACCGTAAGAGGGCAGTTCTTTACCGTCCGCGTAAATCCGGCGGCCATCCACCTCTACCCGGCCGGCGGCTATCAAATCATGTACGGCAAATGGATAGACCTTCCAGTCGCCGGATACCTTCAGCGCTTCCTGAAGGTTAGAGCAGACTTCTTCCAGCCTGGCGTGTAAATTTTTAGGGGCTTTTTCTTTAAATTCTTCGTATGACTGGATATGGCTGACGGCACAGAAAATCACCACTTCTTTCAGGGACTGGATTAATCCGGATTTACCGGTGGACTCCATTTCGTTAAGGGCTGCTTTGATATTCAAGGGGGCTGACTGTACCAGCACCGGTCCGGTATCTTCACCCTTATCCACCAGGAAAAGAGTGGAGCGGAGAGAGGTATCACCCCCGAAAATAGCCCTGGCAGCCGGCACCCAGTGCAGACCGACGTAGCCCCTGGTGGTATCTCCCGGATGAACGTTCAGGATACGGGGATAATACCGGTCCACCATCCAGTCCGTGAGCCACTGGTCGTAACCGGCCAGACAGACCAGGTCCGGTTCCTTACCCAGGCGGTTTTCCACCAGCCGACAAATCTCCTGTTCAAAATTAATCCTCTCCGGACAATGGCGGGGTACTTTTCCCGCACCGTATTTTTTCTTCGCTTCCCTGAGATAGGGCTCATGGCTAAGCTCGATGATATCATGTTGATACTGCCTGGCAATATCCAATCCGCCGCATCCCGGCCGGTTGGTAAAGACCAGGTAGTGATGGTCGGGACCTCCGGCCGCAATTTCCCGGTAGTTGGTGCCGGAACCAGAGATAAAACACACAATATCCATCTTCTTCCCGGATACAGCCGGGTCATATACTAATTTCTTCATAAGTTAATCATACCATTACGCGAGGGTTTCTTGAAAGCAGAAGCGGGAGAATAAAAGGCCCGGGATACCGATTTATCCCGGGCCTTTGAAATCCTTCAGGGAAGTCGTTATTAATGGTATTTTTGCAGAATATCTTTCCAGGCGGCCAGGACCTTATCACAGTCAGCAGCAGAAACTCCGGCTTTACTGCAATCATCCTTCCATTTATCAATACAAAGCTGCACTGCTTCATCCCATTCCGCTTTTTCGGCCTCGGTCGGGGCAGTTATGGTCTTGCCCGCGGCGGGAATCCGCTTCCGGCCGGCTTCACGGGTATT
>CAZIQW010000173.1:0-1140 GCA_964541585.1 uncultured Dehalococcoidales bacterium
TCAATAATGGACCGGCAGCGGTTGCGACATATAGCCTTTATTGTTACAATTATTTACGATGAGAAAGGGAAAGAGTGAATAATACCGAACGGAGCAGATGAGATTGCTCCACAACTACGCTCCTCGCATGAAAGACTGAAATAGCAGCGAGGGGCTTATTCATTGTTCGGAGTCAGGAAAGGTCTTCACATTGAATCGAAAGTATAGCCCGGAAATTTCGGATTATTACTAAATTAGGAGATTAATTCCAAAATGGTTGAAAGATATAATCCTCAGGATATAGAGAAGAAATGGCAACAGAAATGGACGGAAGACAGACTGTATGAGGCCAGAGAAGATGTTTCGAGGACCAAATGGTACGCCCTCACCATGTTCCCCTACACATCCGGGGATTTACACATTGGCCACTGGTATGCCATGGCCCCTTCAGATGTGCATGCCCGGTTTAAGAGGATGCAGGGCTTTAATGTATTACACCCTATCGGCTTCGATGCTTTCGGACTGCCCGCAGAAAATGCCGCCATCAAGCGTGGTATTCATCCCTTCACCTGGACCATGAATAATATTGAAAATATGCGCCGTCAATTAAAGACCATGGGTGCGATTCATGATTGGAGCCGGGAAGTTATTACCTGCGTGCCGGAATATTATAAATGGACTCAATGGTTTTTCTTAAAGCTGTATGAAGCCGGCCTGGCATATCGCACCAAAGCTCCTGTTAACTGGTGTCCGAGCTGCCAGACGGTGCTGGCCAATGAACAGGTAATTGACGGGTTTTGTGAAAGATGCGATGCAGGTGTTATCCGGCGCGACCTGGAGCAATGGTTCTTTCGCATTACCAACTATGCGGAAGAACTGATGCATCATGAAGGATTAGATTGGCCTGAACGCATCAAGACAATGCAGAGGAACTGGGTAGGCAAGAGCGAGGGCACTGAAATCTCCTTTGGGTTGGATATACCAGGGGTAGAGGAAACAGAAATCCGTGTCTTTACTACCCGGCCAGATACGGTTTACGGGGTGACTTTTATGGTACTGGCCCCGGAACACCCCCTGGTTGCTAAGATTACCACGCCGGACAAAAAGAATGCGGTTGAAGAATACATCGCGAAAACCCGCCGGCAGAGCGATATTGAACGG
>CAZIQW010000173.1:1150-5431 GCA_964541585.1 uncultured Dehalococcoidales bacterium
CAGAAAAGGAGAAAGACGGGGTGTTCACCGGGGCATACGCCCTGAACCATCTTACCGGAGAAAAGGTGTCTATCTGGATAGCCGATTATGTTCTTACCAGTTACGGTACCGGTGCCGTCATGGCAGTTCCGGCTCATGATACCCGCGACTTTGCCTTTGCCGAGAAATACAGTCTGCCTATTAAGGTGGTAATTGCTCCTCCGGAATGGAATGGAGAAGCATTGAAAGAGGCTTATACAGATCCCGGAACCATGGTAAACTCCAGTCAGTTCACGGGCATACCCAGTCAAGAAGGCGCTCAGGCTGTTACCATGCACCTGGAGGAAAAAGGATGGGGTAAAGGTACGGTAAGCTATAAGTTACGCGACTGGCTTATCTCCCGTCAGCGTTACTGGGGAGCCCCTATCCCGATTATCTATTGTAATAACTGCGGCACTGTGCCGGTGCCGGAAAGCGACCTTCCGGTGATGCTTCCGGAGGACGCTGAGTTCAAACCAACGGGTGAGTCTCCTTTAAAATACAATCAGAAATTCGTTAATACGACCTGTCCCACCTGCGGCGGCCCTGCGAAGAGAGAAACAGATACTCTGGATACCTTTATGTGCTCCTCCTGGTATTTCTATCGCTATACCAGTCCGCAGGAAACCAAAGTCCCCTTCGATAAAGAAAAAGTCAAATACTGGATGCCCGTAGACCTCTATACCGGCGGCGCTGAACATGCGGTAATGCATTTGTTTTATGCCCGTTTCTTCGCCAAGGCCATCCGGGACATCGGGTTAATCGATTTTGGTGAGCCATTCCTGCGCCTTTTCAACCAGGGTACCATTATCTCTCAACGCATGAAGATGAGCAAGTCACGCGGCAATGTGGTCAATCCGGATGACTACGTCTCCACAATGGGAGCAGACACCGTCCGGGCATATCTCATGTTCATTGCTCCGTGGGAAAGGGGCGGCGACTGGAACGACAGCGGCATCAGCGGCGTTTTTCGCTGGTTAAACCGCGTCTGGAACCTAGTATTGGAGGGATATGCCCGCAAAGCCAGCGGCAGCCCTGAAGAGCAGAAGAAGGCAGAGCAAGACCTGACCCGTCTGATTCACCAGACTGTTAAGAGCGTTACCGAAGATATTGAAAAAATCCGGCTCAACACCATGATTGCCAGCCTCATGGAGTTCACCAACTACATGGATGACGTCCGGGCTGCAGGCTTGGTCAGGCAGGACCTCTGGAAAAATGCGATAAATACCCTGATGCTGATGCTGGCCCCCACTGCCCCCCATATGGCAGAGGAACTCTGGATACAAACCGGAAACAGATATAGTATTCATAACCAGAAGTGGCCTCTCTGGAACGAAAATCTGGTACAGGTGGAACAGGTTACCCTGGTGATACAGGTCAACGGCAAGCTCCGCGACCGCTTCCCTGTTTCGGTAAACATATCGGAGGAAGAGGCCAGGACAATGGCCTTTGAGAGTCCGAAAGTCAAGCCGCACATCGAAGGCAAACAAGTGGTGAAAGCCATATATGTACCCGGAAAACTGATTAACCTGGTCGTGAAGCAGGATTGACACAAGAAGAAATCAAGTCCAACCTTGAGGCAGTACGGGAGCGTATTGCCCAGGCATGCCTGCGAGTCGGGCGGTCACCGGAAGAAATTACTTTAATCGCTGTAACCAAGACCGTAGACCCGGCAATAATGGAAACTGCTTTTAATCTGGGTATCAGAAACTTCGGTGAAAATCGAGTACAGGAGGCGGAAAGGAAGATAAATGCTTTATCCCATCTCCGACCTCAACCTGTTTGGCATATGATAGGGCATCTCCAATCTAACAAGGTAAAGACAGCGCTTAAGTTATTTGATATCATCCAGAGCGTGGACTCGCTGGAACTGGCCGGTCATATCAACCGGGCCGCCTCCCCAAACAGGCCGGTCTTGTTGCAGGTTAACGTAGCTGGAGAAACCACCAAAAGCGGTTTTTCGTTGAGTGAGATTAAATCGGCCTTATCAAGTATTTCCCGGCTTCATACCCTTGACGTCAGGGGTTTGATGACTATTGCTCCAGCGGCAGAAAATGTAGAAGAGGTACGTCCTGTATTTCGGAAACTAAAAGAATTGCGGGATTCTTTCGGGCTGGAGCATCTCTCGATGGGTATGACGGAAGATTTCGAGATAGCCATCGAAGAAGGGGCTACCATGATAAGGGTGGGCAGGGCATTATTTGGAAAAAGGAGACCTGTATGAAAATCGGTTTTGTTGGCGGCGGAAACATGGCGGAAGCTATTCTCTCCGCCATAATCAAAGAGAACATAGCCACAGCGGGTGATGTGTCTGTCAGCGATATTGATCCGGAGAAAAGAACAGATCTGGAGCAAAAATATCAAGTATCTACCACAAATGATAATTTCCGGGCGATTGAAGGAAGGGACATCATTATCCTGGCAATCAAGCCGCAAATACTGGCTGATGTGATGGCAGAGCTAAAAGGACGGTTTAAACCAACCCAGCTGGTAATCTCCATAGTTGCCGGCAAGAGCATCCGTACGATAAGTACAGGACTGTCCCATGATTGCATCATCCGCTCAATGCCGAATACCCCTGCCCAGATAGGAGAAGGAATTACCGTCTGGACGGCTACCTCCGGGGTTACAGCCCAGCAAAAGGAATGGACGGCTCATATATTAGGGGTAATGGGAAAGGAAGTTTTCGTCGACGATGAGAAATACCTGGATATGGCAACAGCTATTAGCGGCAGCGGCCCCGCATACGTGTTTTTATTCGTGGAATCAATGGTAAATGCGGCCGTTAAACTCGGATTCACACCGGAAGTGGCACAAAAGCTGGTTATGCAGACGCTGCTGGGGGCTGGTCTTCTGGTCCAGAAATCCGGGAAATCCCCACAAGAATTACGCCGCATGGTTACCTCACCCGGCGGGACCACGGCAGAGGCTATAAGCATCTTCGAAAAAGGCGGCTTTGCCGGACTGGTGGAAGAAGCTGTTACCGCCGCTTATGAGAAAGCGAAAATACTGGGAAGTTAAAACCTCCTGACTATTCCATTATCATCCATGCCCGGGCAGAAATCTATCTCCCTTCAAGGGAGGCTTCATAATTGATCTCTTCTCCCATTTTCCTTGCTGTCTCACTCACTCTTGAAAGCACCTGGAAATACCTGTATAATAAATTCAATTGTTTACTATTTCCAATCCGTTATTTATTAACAGTTTATGAATATATCCCCTCCCCGCAATAACCACCCGGATGTTCAATAACTGCCGGTACCGGATGCATGAATAAGGAATCAAGACGAAATGAAGAGCAACAATTGATATCCTATAAGAATATTGCCATAAGTGAGCCATAATGCTATGTTTACAATGAAAGCTGAAATTGACAGCTTGTACTTGATGATAACATTGCCATCTGTGAGCGATGATAATCGAAGATGAAATTTCTAAGATAAAAGTTAAATCGGGGGAGTCTATGCGCGGTTGGAGAATTTTAATAATTACCTTGTGTCTGGTACTGATAATACCGCTGGCGGCTGCCTGTGGATCCAGCCAGCCTCAAATGCTGCAGGTCCGGGTTACCACCGGTGATTTAACCATCAGTGTGAACAGCAACGGCAAAATCGAAGCAGACACTGAGTCCAGACCCTCTTTCGGTAATGGCGGAAAGATTGAAAAGCTGAATATCGAAGAAGGCGATGAAGTAACCAGGGGGATGGTACTGGCCCAGCTGGAGACAGACCATCTGGAGCTGGCCTTATCTCAGGCCCGGACGGCGGAAGCTCAAGCCCGGCTGGGATTAACCCAATCCCGGTCCGCCCTGAGTCAGACAGAAGCTGCCTTAGCCCAGGCCCAGTTTAACCTGGACCGTACCGAGGCGGTCAGTGATATCAAAGATGAGATTACCAAGGCCCAGTGGGACATCCAGATGGCGGAGATGCTGTCCCGGGAAGCCAATGCGGTGGGAGATAGTGAATCCGCCAAATACTGGAGACAGAAGATACCCGAGTACGAAGGGGAGTTAGCCAAGAAGCAGAAGAAACTGGCCGACCTGCTGGCGGAGGAAGAGTATACCGGGGCGGTAACCTACGACATCATGGGACAGAAGTATGACCGGCTGACCGTGCAGGACGTGAGGATGAAACAGCTCCAGGTAGAAATCGCCCAACAGGCTATCGAACAGGCAGAGCAGACCATCGAACAGGCGGAACGTTCACTGGAGCAGGCACAAAAGGCGGTAACCGTAGCCCAGAAACAGCTGGATGATGCCACTAT
>CAZIQW010000174.1:0-5420 GCA_964541585.1 uncultured Dehalococcoidales bacterium
AAGATGGAGCAGACTGTCGTTGTGGCGGTCGAATCCAAGATGCGGCATCCCCTGGCCTCCAAGACGAAAAACCTTTTCGTTCTGAGTCTCGGGCGGAATCTTAAGGGCCAGTTTGGTACCTTTGAGAGTCGGAACCTGTACCTCACCACCCAATATTGCGGTAGTTAAAGGAACACTTACGTCTACATACAAATCATCATCCTTCCTCTCAAACGATGGGTGCGGCCTGACAGAAATGACCAGGTATAAATCACCGGCCGTTCCCCCGGCTTGCCCGGGTTCTCCTCTACCGGCAATACGAACTCGTGACCCATTTGTAACACCGGCGGGTATCTTTACTTCCAAACGTTTAATCTGAGGCACTACACCTGCCCCGCGACAAACAGAACAAGCCAGATTTTGAATACGTCCGGTCCCCCGGCAAGCGGTACAGGGTTCTTGCGACTGAAGGGAGATATTACGAAGAGTCCCGCTGTAAGCTTCTTCCAGGGTCACCTCCAGTGGATATTCAATATCCTGGCCGCGTCGGGTCCGGGTTGTCCGGGTTCTGAAACCGCTCCTGCTGCCGCTAAAAAATTCACCAAAGAGACTCTCCAGGTCACCTTCTTCAAAACCATAAGATCGCGTCCCTCCGGGTTCCTGGGAAAAATTCCAGGCCCTGCCCTGCTGCCGGGCAGATTCTTCAAACTGGTCGGCATACTGCCACTGGTCACCGTACTTATCATACTTTTTCCGTTTCTCAGTGTCCGAAAGGACTTCGTGAGCCTCGTTGACTTCCTTAAATTTAGCTTCAGCAGTCCTGTTACCCGGATTTATATCCGGATGGTACTGCCGCGCCAGCTTACGATAAGCCTGCTTAATCTCTTTTTCCGTAGCGGTACGGCTGACGCCTAATATACTGTAATAATCTTTCCCAGCCATCTAAATGCCTCACTTATATTCTAGTCTGTAGAGGACCCATCTAAACATAATACTAAAATTCTTAACAATTAAATGTTAATCTATTTAATAATTTATGTCAAGGGTCAACAGGAATATTCAAAAATCAGAGTTGAAATTATGCATTCCGGCAGATTCTTCGCTGTACCCAGAATGACAAAAGCCGTTGCAAGAGCAGCGAAGCAACCTCTCAACGAATCAATCAGCATCCGGAGACGGTAGGGGAAAACTCAGGGGCAACCAGCCGGTCGCCGGCTCCCGCCCCGAAAGTGGTGTATCAGCGTCCTGAGATTACCCGAAAGGGGAGAATCTTCCCGTAAAGACAGCAAATTATCGACTATTGGATATTGCAACCGCAAGCTTTTAAATTCTGTCTTTTGGAAGTTCCCCGCTTAACTGCTCGAAGATATCCAGAAGCTGTTTTAATATCCGGGCTGTCGCGCCGATTATCATATTCCCCTTATATGCGTAGACATATGGGACAACCGGCTTATCTCCCAGAGTTATCACCGGTTCCTCTCTCCGGCATCCCTCCTCCAGCAAGACTGCGACTGGAATCCGGATTATCTCAGCTGTTTCAAAACTGTCCAGCTTGAACTTATATTCCGGCAGGATGGAACCCACGAAAGGAGTAACGATATAGTCAGACCCCCTGGTTAACATATCATCCAGTTCACCCAGTACTTTCACGTCTCCAGGCGCTAATCCGATTTCCTCATAACTCTCCCGCAGCGCCGTTTTCACCAGAGAGCCGTCCTCGGGTTGAAATCCACCCCCTGGAAATGATATTTCCCCCTTATGGTGGTGCACCAGCTCGCTTCTTCGGGTAAAGAGGATAAAATATTGTCCCCGGTAAAAGTATACCGGAATCAGGACCGCCGATGGTCTCCGGCTGGCATCCGTGATATACACCTTCTGCCGCCGTGAGAGAGTTTCCTTCAATCTCAGGAAAAAGTCCATATTAGAATTACTATCCAGAGCCCGGTCCTTTCTCTATGTCCGAACATAGCGTCAATTATCATTCCCATTATAACCCCTGACTCGTATAATCTGAAATGCGGAGCACAAGATCCCGGGGGCATTTCGTTATGTCATTCAGTCAAATTAAGTGTCATTCCGGCCCATGAGCCGGAATCTACCCGTCTCCTTATCTCACTTCTTTGTCCGCTCGAAGCGGGCGGTAGACCCCAGCTTTCGCCGGGATGACATTGGAAATGAATGACCCGGTGCGAAATCCCCGCTGCCGTGCTTTATCTCATGGCTCTTATCAGCTAGAATAATAGACACAGGATAATAAAAATTGAGTGTTCAATAGAAACAGAGCTATGCCGCAGCAGGAACAGCCGTCATTCACTATCGAGATAAATGAGCAATTCAAACATGCCCTTAATATCATGGACAATACCGGTAAAAGTATTTTTGTTACCGGCAGGGCAGGTACCGGCAAGTCCACTCTATTAAACTACTTCCGCTTCACAACCCGCAAGAAAGTAGCGGTATTAGCTCCGACAGGCGTAGCTGCTCTGAATGTAAAAGGCCAGACCATCCATTCCTTTTTCCGCTTTAAACCCAATGTCACTATGGACCTGATCAGGAAAATCCGCTCCGGTGACGGTAAGAACAACATATATCAAAAACTGGATGCTATTATTATCGATGAAATTTCTATGGTAAGAGCAGACCTGCTTGATTGTATCGATAAATTTCTGCGGCTTAACGGGCCGGATGTGGATAAACCTTTCGGCGGAATTCAGATGATATTTATCGGTGATCTTTATCAGCTGCCTCCGGTCATCACCGGCGCCGAAAAAAAGGGGTTCAAATCCCTGTACAAGACGCCCTACTTTTACAGCTCCCGGATTTTTGATTCCTTCGATATGGAATTTCTGGAGTTAGAAAAGATTTACCGGCAGCAGGACCCGGTATTCATCGACCTGTTAAATTCTATTCGAAACAAGACCATTAATGCTGAAGGCCTTGATATGCTCAATCAAAGGTATAACCCCAATTTCAAACCCGCGACAGGCGACTTTTATGTTTACCTGACTACTACCAACGACCTGGCAGCCCGTATCAATAACAGCCAGTTAAACAAGCTCAAAGGTCCTCTGCATCGGTTCATTGGGGAAATTGAAGGAGAATTCGGCAACGAGTACCTGCCAACGGCCGTTGAGCTTCAGGTCAAAACAGGAGCCCAGATTATGATGCTGAATAATGACTCCGACGGACGGTGGGTTAACGGCACCCTGGGCGAAATCACCGGGGTTGTCCCGGACAAGAACGGCGATCATGTAATTTTTGCTGAACTGGAGGATGGCGAAACTGTAGAAATCACTCCCTATACCTGGGAAATTTACCGCTTCGAAGTAACAGGAGGGCAGCTGCAGTCCGAGGTTATCGGTACCTTCACCCAATACCCGCTGATGCTAGCCTGGGCTATAACTATCCATAAAAGCCAGGGCAAGACTTTCGGAAAAGTAGTCATTGATATAGGCAGGGGGACCTTCGCCCACGGCCAGATGTATGTCGCTTTAAGCAGATGCACCACTCTGGAAGGCATCATTCTTAAGCGGCCTGTACTTAAAAAGCATATCTGGACTGATTTCCAGGTAATCGACTTCTTAACCCGGTACCAGTACCGGAAGGCAGAGCAGCGCTTTAAGACGGACGATAAGCTGGATATAATCCGGAAAGCTATCCTGAACAAGACGCCGCTTCAGATTGTATATTTAAAACCCAGCGATGAAAAGACCCACCGAACAGTCAGGCCGCTGCTGGCGGGAGAAATGGAGTATCAGGGAAAAACCTATTTGGGAATGAGGGCTTTCTGCATGAAGCGAAATGAGGAGCGCACTTTCAGAATAGACCGGATACTGGAGATAGAAGAGATAAGAAATACAGACTAACCTCAAATCAATAAATAATGTTATAATGATATAAATAACTGCTTGGGGGTTTAATTTCTGGAAGGATTAGAATTAGCGCACAAAGTAGTGGATATTATTAGCGATAAGCAAGCTACGGATATCTTACTACTGGATACCCGGGGTATTTGCAGTTTTGCAGATTATTTTGTCATCTGCACCGGTGAAAGTACCCGCCAGGTCAAAGCCATTAACGATGCCATCTCCGAAACCTTAAAGAAAGAGGATATACGTCCCTTACACGAGGAAGGCACGCCGGACTCCGGCTGGATTCTCATGGACTATGGGGACGTAATCGTCCATATTTTCGGCTCATTTGAACGGGACTATTACCAGCTGGATAAACTCTGGGGGAAAGCCTGCACCAAAGTCAGAATGCCTTAGCTTTAGAAAATTCTAAATTCTGGGAGTCTATTGTTATCAGTAAACCCTAAATTTTCAACTTTAGACTATCACTCTCCCCCGTCGCCGTTTTACCTCTGGCACATTTCTTTCCCGGTGAAATAAAGATTGATTTCTATCTCCGCGTTTTGCGGCGAATCTGAACCGTGGACTGAGTTTCGCTGGATATCCAGTCCAAAATCCCGTCGGATAGTCCCCGGCTCGGCTTTTTGAGGGTCGGTTGAGCCCATGGTCTTCCGGGCAACCTCAACTGCGTCCTTTCCTTCGAAAACAGCGGCAATAATAGGATAAGAAGTAATATATTCAATCAAGTCCTTGAAAAATGGCTTGCCAGTATGCACGGCATAATGCCTGTTAGCCAGCGCTTCATCAACCTGCAGCATCTTAAGCGCCACTATCTTTAAACCGGCGGACTCCAAACGCGCCAGAACAGTTCCTCCCAAATTTCTCTCCATAGCATCCGGTTTAACCAGCACCAGTGTTCTGTCCATCTTTTCTCCTCATGTTTCCTTTCGAGTTATTTTCTTTATGATTCTATTCCAAACAGCCTGTTAAGATCCCGGAGACCGATCTTCTCCAGGGAATCCACTACCAGGTCAGCTTCAGCCAGGCTTTCAGCCGCATGGGTATTGGTCACGGCAATACAATGCATGCCTGCCCGTCTGGCCCCGGCCACACCGGCTACCGCATCCTCAATCACAATACAGTTTTGAGGTTCTACGCCCAGTTTTTGCGCCGCCAGCAGGTAACCCTGGGGGCTGGGTTTCCCTTCCGTAACCTCCCTGCCGTAAACAAACGCCTCGAAATAACCTTGAATCCCCAGTCCCCCCAGGATTAACCGGATGTTTTCCATGGGAGCCGATGAAGCTATCGCAGAGGCTATTCCATTCTCCTTGAGTATTTTTAGCAGGTCGATAACGCCGGGAAACGGCTTCAAATTATGTTTAACGGACTGACGGAAAATTTCCTCTTTGCCCAGCGCTACTGCATCCACCTCTTCCTGCGTCAGCGGCCTGCCCATAGTCTTGCGGACTATGGTATCGTTTCTTTGCCCGAAGACATGCCGGAAGTTTTCTTCTGTAAAATCTTTACCCTGTTTACTAAATGCTTGCTGCCAGGACCGGAAATGGTATATGCCCGTATCAGCAATGACCC